>JAKUTI010000099.1 GCA_022448765.1 Pseudomonadales bacterium | reverse complement strand
AGACAGCATTTGAGCCGTATGAATTCGAAGTCGAGTCCGAGAACTCGCGCTTATGACATTCCTACCGTGCGGAGATCGCCATGACCCCCATCAACAGAAACGCGTCGGTTATCTACGCTCACTAGCTCCCAGGCATCCGGCTGCAGTAGCACCGCGCGTGCAAGTTCATTGTTTAACGTGTGACCCGACATATAGCCGTTAAATGCGCCAAGCAGCGGAAGGCCCAAAAGATACAAGTCGCCAATCGCATCCAATAGTTTGTGTTTCGCAAACTCATCGACATACCGCAAACCTTCCTTGTTCACGACACAGTCTTCACTGATGCCAACGGCGTTTTCGACGTTCGAGCCTAAACAACGATCTATCGCGTGGGCTCGGGATAGATCGTCGACAAGGCCAAATGAACGCGCTCGGCTCAAATCGTCGCGGTACGAGTCACGATCAAAATCGAGTTCAACCCGTTTGGGATAGCGGTTGTATACCGGATGATCCGCAACAAGCGTATAGGCACCCTTGAATCCCGCATAAGGAGAGAGCGTGGCCGTCGCATCGCCTTGAGAGACGGTCAGTTCTTGGGTGATACAGATAAACTTTCTTGGCGCTGATTGGGTTCGTGTCCCCACACTTTCAATGAGTTTGACAAATGGGGCTGCGCTCCCGTCCATGATCGGGACTTCATCACCAGACAGTTCGATCACGACGTTGTCGATCGCGAGGCCCCAAAGCGCTGACATCAAGTGTTCTACCGTCGAGACGTCACTTCCTTCCTCACTGATGCTCGTTGACAGTAGCGTACTTGAGACATTTTGAGCTAAAGCGGCAACGGCAACGTCGGGACAATCGGCTCGAACGAACCGAATGCCCGTGTTTACCTCGGCAGGACGCAGCGTCATACGAACCTTGCAGCCGGAGTGAACGCCAATTCCGATGGCGTGCGCTGACTTCTTGAGCGTTCTTTGACGCAGCATTGGATTAACCAATCAACTAGTCGCAATCCAATATACAACGAAAATTATAGAAAATGGAAAAAAAATGGAGGAAGGGTGAAGGATCGACACGAAATTCGGATGTAACCCACATACATTTCGATCAAACTACTGGGTCGAGCGATCGCCAGAACAATAAAAAGTATCCGTGAAAGACATCGCCAATTCGCAACAATTCGACGACAAGCTTTTGTGTGTCGCGCCCATGATGGCGTGGACCGACCGGCACTGTCGGACTCTTCACCGACTCATCGCTCCACACGCTTGGCTCTACACAGAAATGGTCGTTGCCGACGCGATACGTTTTGGCCAGGCATCTCGATTACTCGATCATGGTGATCACGAGCAGCCGTTAGCTCTCCAGCTTGGTGGCAGCGATCCCCAAACCTTGTCGGAAGCCGCCCAGGTAGCGGAAACAAACGGATTCAATGCAGTCAATCTGAACGTTGGCTGCCCATCTGACCGAGTTCGGAAGGGCTCCTTCGGCGCATGCTTAATGCTGCAGCCGGACCTCGTCGCCGAGTGCATCAAAACTATGTGCGACGCAGTCTCAATCCCCGTTACCGTGAAGTGCCGGCTTGGCGTCGACGATCAAGCGAGTTACCAAAAATTAGCCGAATTCGTTGGACGTGTGAGCGAAGCCGGCGCTCAACTGTTTATCGTGCATGCTCGTAAAGCGATTTTGACCGGCTTAAGTCCAGCGCAAAATCGCGAGATTCCTCCGCTTGACTATGAACAAGTCAGACAACTGAAAACAGACTTCCCCGCCCTTTCCATCCTCCTAAACGGCGGCCTCAACGATGCCGATACGGTGAAGGATGTTCTTGAATGGGCGGATGGTGTAATGATAGGTCGGGCTGCTTATCGACATCCGCCTTTTCTAGGCGAACTTCACGACGTGCTCTATCCGAAGATAGACTGCTGCGATAACTTCCAGTCCGTACTCAACCGATACACGGTCTATATGGAACGGGAACTACATCGAGGTACCCGCCTGCATGACATGACGCGACATCTGCTCGGTCTCTTTCGAGGATTGCCCGGCTCCCGTCACTACCGTCGTTATTTGTCGGAACAAGCACGCCGCGGAGATGCTGGCATAGATACGTTCCATCGTGCTTGCGCCGAAATCGAGCTAAAGGCCGCGTGATGTTCGAACGCCTGAAAGGCGTATTCGCCCGGGAACAGATACCCGAAGTTGAAACGGAGACCACAACCGTCCCACTCGCCGCAGCAATGCTACTTCTCGAAGTCGCCTGGGCCGACCATGAACTCGAAGAAAGGGAACTAGAACAAGTCAAAGTTGCGCTCGAATCGATGTATGCAATTGACCAAGACCAAATCTCGGGGATCATAGAACGCGCCCGCCTCGATCATCACGACAGTACCGGCGTTTTTCCTTTCACTCGACTACTCAATGACCGTCTCGACCGCTCCGAACGTAAAGCGCTACTGGTCCATCTATGGAGAGTTGCGAGTTTCGAGGGCGATCAAGAGCACTACGAAGAACACGTGATCCGCAAAATCACGGACCTACTCTATCTAAACCACTCCGATTTCATCGCGGCCAAACGAGAAGTTCAAGGCACCGATCTTGGTTAGCAGGTTGCTCACGTCCGTTGGAAAAGAAGCGTTATCGCAAGCCGACGCTCATCTCCACCGAGGCGAATTCTCCTTCGAGCCTTTTCTCCGACACTTTTTCTCGTGTGCCAACGGTTTGACTAAACAGCGCCACCCGGTATTCCTCCAGCAGAAATCGAAGCCGGACAAGTTCATCTTCTTTCTCTCCGATTTCTTCTAAACGCGCGTATCGCGCGGACCATGTCTCGAGGACTTCGATGTTGGTTTCGTCTTTTCCAACTTTTCCTTGGAGGTGATCGACACGGTACTGAATCCCGTCGAGGTAGCGGATGATGTCGGGAAGCCTTTCGTACGGGGTCACCGAGAGAAAGTTGTACGGAATCAACCCTGCCAAATGATCTTCAATATCGCGACGTGCACGAGCAAACGTCTTGGACGTCAATTCACTCACGGCGCGCGCCGTGTCAAAACGCCTGGCCAAGATCTTCCGAGCCCGTTCGATCAATGCAAAATACGATTCGACCAGTTGCCCTCTCCGATCGCTAAGACGCTCTTCAAATTCGTCGCGAGATCGAACGACATCGCAGTCTTGGAAGTACGTGACCCAGGCTGCGTTTAACAAAACCTCATCGACGAGTTGATCTCTCGTACCCAGGGTCGCGTAGTGGAGAAGCAGCGTACTTTCTTTATCAATCTCTTTCCGAATGTATCGAACCGACTGACGCTCAGCGAGCAACGCCAGTCGCGAAATACCCTGGCGAAGGGATCGTTGTTGTCGTTTCTGATCAGAATCCAGACGAAAATCAACACTGTCTTGCTTGTCAACGAGTACTGGGTACACCAACACCTGTTCTCCGGATTCGGTCAGTACCATCGACTCGGGAACGCCCGTCTCTGGAAATACCGTCAAGCCCGTCGTTTCGAATCTCGCTCGCAAACCGCTATCCATGCGTTTTTCGAGATGCGTGAGGAGCCTCAACTTCAACGCCTCCACGTCCCTGTCTTGGTCGATCAATCGGTGGTTCTTATCGAGTACTTGAACGTTCATGCGCAGAAATGGCGCGAGACGATCCATGTTCCATTCGGATGCCGGAATGACGACATCGAAACGCTCTCGCAATGTTTGCGCTAGTGCCGTAAGCAAGCGTCCTCGACGGTACCGATCCACGCGTATCAAGGAAGGGAAAAAGGTCGCGACTCGATCGGGAACCGGAGCCAGTTGCTTCCGCGTTTGTTTCGGCAAAGCTTTGATCAGTTCGATGCACTTTTCTTCGAAAAAACCAGGGACCAGCCAGTCAAGCTCGTCCTGTCGTATTTTGGATAGCAATCCCAAAGGCACCTCGATGGAAACGCCGTCATCATCGGTCCCCGGCGCGAAGCGGTATCGCACGTTTGCGGCGACGTCGTCGATCTTGAGTTGTCCTGGAAACTGGGTATCGGCTGGCGAAAAGTCGGCCCGCTGCAACAAATCGTCGCGCGTCATAATTAAGTGGTCGCGTTGGCCTGAACCAATGCTCTGATACCAATCCTCGAACGACCGGACGCTGATGGTTTCCGAAGGCAAGCGTTCCTCGTAGAACGCAGCTTGCATATCGTCATTGACAAGTAGATCAGCACGACGGCCCTTCGCCTGTAATTCCATAATCTCGTCAACCAGCTCCCGATTATGAATAAGAAATGGCGCATTAAGCTGTGGGGTTGGTGCGACTAACGCATGACGGATAAATAGCTGTCGGCATACAGCGGGGTCGATGAGGCCGAACCGAACCCGTCGGTTTTCAACCACAGGTAACCCGTATACTACGGCGCGCTCACGCGCGATCACTTCACCACGTTGTTCATCCCATTCCGGCTCACCATAGGTTCGATGAATCAGATGCGGCGCCGCTTGTTCGATCCATCGAGCCTCTGCCTGGGCATTACAGCGCGCATACGTTTGTTGCGTCTCCGAAATTTCGGCTGCCATGAGCCACTTCGGTCGTTTCGAGGAAAGTGCCGAACCGGGGAACACGCGAAAGGTCAGATTACGCGGTCCCGAATAATGCCCCTTATCGGTCTTCAAACCGATGAAACTAAGCGAGCCCGTCAGCAGAGCTTTGTGGACACTTGCGTAATCTGCAGCTTTTTTGTTTGTGCGCAACCCGAGGTCTCGACATGCCAAAAGCAATTGGCGATGTATGGCGCGCCATTCGCCCATCCGATTGGGCGACAAGAAGTTTTGTTCCAGCGCTCGACGGTACCCGTTGCGGGTCGTGTCCTCACGCACCGTGTCCGCCCAGGACCATAGATTCACAAAACCGAGAAAATCCGACGCTTCATCCACAAATCGTTCGTGCGCTTTATCGGCCGCTTCTTGTCGATCCAGAGGACGCAGACGCGGGTCTTGGACGGCCAGCGCCGAAACGATGATTAACACTTCCGTCAAACTCCGACAGCGATCCGCCTCGACCACCATCCGGGCCAATCTGGGATCAACTGGCAACCGTGCCATCATGTTTCCCTTCTCGGTCAGCTCATCGTTCTCGAGTGCTTGTAACTCATGCAACAAGCGTTCGGCATCATTAACGGCGCGCGGATCCGGTGGGTCCATGAACGGGAACGTCCCGACATTGCCCAAACGAAATGCGCGCATCTGCAGTACCACAGCGGCCAGATTAGTTCGCCTGATTTCTGGGTCTGTATACGGCGGGCGACTATCAAAGTCAGCTTCGTCAAACAGTCGATAACAGACGCCTGGCCCAACCCGACCGCAACGACCCTGTCTTTGCTCTGCACTCGCTTGAGAAATCGGCTCTATAGGCAATCGTTGGAGCTTGGAACGAAAACTGTATCGGCTGATCCGGGCTTCACCCAAGTCGACAACGTAGCCGATGTTGGGGACCGTAATACTGGTTTCGGCGATGTTCGTCGCTAAAACGATCCGACGCTGTTGCCCCGGCGAAAATATTCGCTGCTGTTCGCGTGGCGGTAACCGAGCGTATAGCGGTAGCACTTGGTATTGGTCACGAAAGTGCCGGTTGATCCATCGTGACCACTCAAAAATATCCCGTTCGCCAGGGAGGAACATCAAGACATCACGTGGTCCTTTCTTTTTTTCGATACAAATTTCGGTAAGACACGTTTGCAATGTCTCTTCAAGACTTTCACTCGCCGGCAAGTATCTAGTTTTAACCGGGTATCCCCTGCCGCTAACGCTCACAATCGGCGCGTCGCCGAAATGGTGAGAAAACGCGTCAACGTCGATGGTCGCGCTGGTTATTAGCACTTTCAGGTCGTTCCGACGATCTAGTAAACGTTTTAGGTAGCCCAACAAGAAATCGACATTCAGGCTGCGCTCGTGGGCCTCATCAACGATGATCGCATCGTATGCGTTTAAGTAACGGTCAGATCGAATTTCGTTCAACAACAGTCCATCCGTCATGACCTTAATTAAAGTGTCTTGGCCCCACCGATCGTCAAAGCGAACGGCATAGCCAACTTTGTCACCCAAGGAAACGGACAGTTCTGTCGCGATGCGCTGCGCCACTGTCCTCGCGGCAAGTCGTCGCGGCTGGGTATGACCGACCATGCCTCGTCTTCCAAGACCAGCTGCGAGACACGCTTTGGGGAGTTGTGTGGTTTTGCCCGAACCTGTTTCTCCCGCAACGATGACCACTGGATGGGTCTTGATCAGGTCAGCGATTGAATCGCAATGCTCGCTTATTGGCAGGTCCGGAGCGTAAGAGACCGCCGGCACCGATGATTCACGTCGCGCGAGTTCCTCGATGGATCGACTCCATCGAGTCTTAACTCGATCAGTAACTTTCTTGTTGTTGATGGCACGTGCAATATGGCGGGCGTCGCGCGCCATGACGGAATCGGGATCGAATGCGCGGGCTTTGACCATGGCGCACGAGTAATCCTCTCGTTAGAAGATCGATGCCACTTGGCTATTTGGACAGAAGATTCATGCCTTCTTCAAGGCCGCGAATCGTCAGCGGGAACATACGCCCCTCGACAAGCTCTTGGGTCATCGCAACAGACGTCGAATATTCCCAAGTCTCTTGGGGCGTTGGATTGATCCAAACAATCTTTTCGTACGCGCCCATAAAGCGAGACATCCAAGTAGCACCGGCTTCTTCATTCCAGTGCTCGACGCTACCTCCGGCATGAGTGATTTCGTAGGGAGCCATCGTTGCATCCCCCACGATGACAACCTTGTAATCACCAGCATACTTATTAAGGATTTCCCATGTCGGGATTCGTTCACTCATCCGTCGACGGTTATCCTTCCACATCGATTCGTAAATGAAATTGTGGAAGTAATAACTCTCAAGGTGCTTAAACTCGGTTCTGGTCGCCGAAAAAAGTTCCTCGCAAACTTTCACATGGGCGTCCATCGAACCGCCGATGTCAAAAAATGTCAGGACCTTGATGGTGTTGCGTCGTTCCGGTCTTAATCGAATATCCAGCATCCCGCCGTTGTGGGCGGTTTTACGAATCGTTGTATCGATATCGAGCTCGTCCTCACGGCCAGTTCGAGCGAATTTTCGCAATCGACGCAACGCCATTTTGATATTGCGTGTACCCAGTTCCACCGAATCGTCCAGGTTCTTGTACTGCCGCTCGTCCCATACCTTCTTCGCTTTCTTCTTCTTGCCTTTTCCAAGACCCCCGGGACCTTTCCGCCCATCTTGCTCCGCATCTCCTTCGTCGCCCTCTTTGCCTTCTTGGGCTTCTTCCTCCGCCTTCTTGGCCTCTTCGTCTTTGGCCTTTTGAAACGCCTCAATCAGCTTTTCAAGCCCACCAAGCGACTCCAATTGCTCCAATTCTTCAGGCGTGAGAGATTTTTCAAATTCACGGCGGAGCCATTCATCAGGTATCAACGACTCAAGCATTCCGTGAAGGTCTTCCAGTCCTTTGAAGTATGCGCTAAACGCTCGATCGAACTTGTCGTAGTTCTTTTCGTCTTTGACGAGGCAGGTCCTCGAAAGTAGGTAAAAATCATCAATATTCGCGTAGACAACACGAAATTCCATGGCCCGTAGTAGGTCCATTAGCTCCCGAATCGTTACCGGAAGTTTGTATTTTCGGAGCGTCAGGAAAAAATTGATGAGCATTGTTTCGTCAAACTCCTGTCTGCTTTAGCTCCCGAGTTTACCCGCGACTATCGCGTCGATTCATAAAGGCCAATCGCTCCAGCAAATGCACATCCTGCTCATTCTTAACCAAAGCGCCATAAAGCGGCGGGATGGCTTTGCTCGGGTCTCTGTTGGTGAGAATCTCATCTGGAATATCATCGGCCATCAATAGTTTCAACCAATCGATCAGTTCGGACGTCGAGGGTTTTTTCTTCAGGCCCGGCACCTTGCGCACGTCAAAGAAGATATCCATCGCCTCCTTCACCAAATCATGCTTGATCTCTGGAAAATGGACCTCAACGATCTGCTGCATCGTCTCGCGATCCGGGAAGTTAATGTAATGAAAGAAACACCGCCGTAGAAAAGCATCCGGTAATTCCTTCTCATTATTCGACGTGATCACGACAACGGGCCGAGTGATCGCTGAAATGGTTTCCTGCGTCTCGTAAACGTAAAACTCCATCCGATCCAGTTCCTGCAGCAGATCGTTTGGAAACTCGATATCGGCTTTGTCGATCTCATCGATTAGCAGAACGACTTTTTCCTCCGAGGCAAAGGCTTCCCACAATTTTCCACGCTTGATGTAATTCCGTATGTCCTGAACTCGGTCGTCGCCAAGCTGGGAATCTCGCAATCGGCTCACAGCATCGTACTCGTAGAGCCCCTGACTGGCTTTGGTCTGCGACTTGATGTGCCACTGAATCAACGGAACGCCCAGAGTTTTTGCAACCTCTTCTGCAAGCAACGTCTTACCCGTCCCAGGTTCTCCTTTCACAAGTAAAGGCCGTTCCAGTTTCACGGCAGCATCGACGGCCATGGAGAGCTCGTCGGTTGAAATATAACTGTCTGTGCTATCAAAGATCATGCAGCGTCCCGAACTTACGTTGGTGGTTGAATGCTGAGGCAGCGCGTACTTTAGCCACGCGCCTACGGCGACGCAACCAACACACACATATCACCCTTCCTTTTTGGTCGATTTCGATCGACCCAAGCGAGCGAATCCCTTGCCTACCTG
Organism: Pseudomonadales bacterium; assembly: GCA_022448765.1. Taxonomy (GTDB): domain Bacteria; phylum Pseudomonadota; class Gammaproteobacteria; order Pseudomonadales; family Azotimanducaceae; genus UBA11889. The sequence continues at coordinate 193 of JAKUTI010000099.1, read as the reverse complement.
GCGTCGAACATAAAGTCCGCCAAAAGCGACAAGCACGACCAATGTGGAAAAGAACAATAGTGTTGCGGGCGTCGCGGCATCGGCTCCTCGCTCCAAGAATAGGCGAAACAACAGAGCCATAAGTGCCGGCGCATACTCACCGCCCTGCAACTCTATGGGCGTGACCGCCCAAACCACGATAAGGCTCGCGGCT
>JAKUTI010000098.1 GCA_022448765.1 Pseudomonadales bacterium | reverse complement strand
ACGTCGTAACGGTAAAAGTCTGTCCAAACGTATTGCCTGCCATTTACTCAGCTTACCGCAAGAATGTTTCTGCGTCGGCCACGAAAACGCCGAACCCTCCATCCTCCTGTCGAACCGCGCTTTCGAGTACCGGCCAGTAGATGGTGTACGACGAAAATGCGTTCAAGAAGTTGACGGTTGCGCTGCCAGTCTCACCGACCAGGACACCTTTGGGCGATATCCATTCACCAACCTTCATCAATATGCGCCGCCAAAAAACAAGCCCGTCGTGACCCGCGACCAGGCCTGTGCGTGGTTCGTAGGAATATTCGCTAGGCAAACGCTCGAATTCGTCGAAAGAAACATAAGGAGGATTGGCAATAATCACGTCATATACACACGGGTCGAGTTCATCAAACAAATCCGATTTCAATATCTCGACAGCATCCGATACGCCATGGCGTAACACATTCGCTCGGGCAGAAGATAAGGCCTGGTCATCATTATCTACCAATGTCACCGAAGCTCCTGGGAATGCCAACGCTGCCATGACGCCAAGACAGCCCGTACCACAGCACAGATCTAAAATACGTTCGGGTGGGTCTCGCAACCAGGGGCTTAGCTTCACCTCGATCATTTCGCCGATTGGCGAGCGCGGAATCATTACGCCCTGTGCAACGTCGAACCAACGATTAAAGTACCAAGCTAACCCCGTCAGATACGCCGCCGGAATCCGTTCGCGAAGCCGAAGAGACAAACAATCTTCTACGCTCCGTTCAAAGTGCGCGTCGATCGAATCGACGCCGTTTTGCTCCAGAAGACCGTGCACCAAGATCCATGCTTCTATTTCCGCGTTGATCGATCCGTGGCCGTAATAGATATCTGGAGCTTGAGCTAGCCGAGTCGTGACACGCTGAATCATTGCCTCCGTCCCAGCCGGAACTCTGTGCGCGTCACTCACTCCGGAGACGGCTCGGAAGCACAAGCTCCAGTCTCGCGTACATTGCTTGCTGGGTCGGAGCCATTGGGCCGACGCCAAACGGCAGCATGGTCACACCGCTGATTTTCGCAATACGTTCTGCCACGATTTCCGCGCACGCCTTGGATCGTTCAAGTAGAACGTCGACATTCAGAGACCCATATAGGTGGCACACCACATAAATTTGTTGTCCAACAAAACTCGTCAACGACCCCGCAAGCATGTCCAATTTTTTCAGCTGATTTTCATCGAAAACGCCTTGTGGGTTGGGGACGATCCCATCGATCTGAAGAAATCCGCGCCTCGATAGCCGTTCCGCAAAGTCGCGATTCCCGTCAAATTCAAGACGAGTTTTTGTTACGACTTTTTCTGTGTGGACATAGATTCGCTTGTTGCCCCGTTCAACGAGATAAATTGCGACCAACGATTGGTTTCCACCGATGGTAAATGTCGCGGCTAGATAATGTTGATTCCTATTGGGGGCGGCCAGCAGCCGTATCCCGAAAACGTCGTTGGCCCAAATCGAGGCTCTTCCGCATGCGGGACCACCGCACTGGAACAGAAGCTTGTCGGCCGTCCGACTTATTTGTTTTTCGTAGTGCTGGAGCACCTCGACCAATTTGAATCCCGAAGGAACCTGGTAGGTAACTCGAATTTTCTCGCCATCGATACGAATCGATTCTTCGAACCGAACTTCTTGCCCCATCTTGTCGATGGGACCGACAATAAATTCGTGGGGTCGTGAATCTTCGCGATCTTGGAATTCGACGATCCAAGATCGGGGGAAACGATCGACTTCAGTAATGTCAAAAGAGCCGAGCAAGTCCTCATTCGCCGAGGCGGATAAGCCAAGTACAATGAGCGTCGGCCACCACTTCAATTTGACGCGCTCCACGACGTTGGCTTAGCAAATTCAACGTCAACGTGCTGTTCACCCCTCATCAATCCACTAACCAGTTCGTCCACGGTCTTTTGTTCGAACAACACGTGGAATAGCGCTTCGGCTAACGGCATGTCCACGCCCAATTGCTGACGTTTTTGGTACACCACGTGCAGGGTGTTGACCCCTTCGGCCAACTTACCCAATTCGTCCATCGCCTCATGCAGCGACAAACCGCCGGCAATTCGGAAACCCAACTGATAATTCCTAGACAGCGGCGACGAACAAGTCACCATCAGATCACCCACACCTGCCAACCCGAGAAAAGTATAGGGGTTGGCCCCCATCGACTCAGCGAATCGACTCATCTCAGCGAGACTTCGCGTAATCAACATCGCGACCGTGTTCTGTCCCACACCAAGCCGGGCTGCCATTCCGCAAGCGATTGCGTAGATATTTTTCAGTGCTCCACCCAACTCGACACCATAAATGTCTTCGCTCGAATAGACGCGAAACGTATTGCTCGAAAATACCTTCTGAACGCATTCGCATAATCCAGGATCGCGGCTAGCCACCACGGTACCCGTCAGATGTCCATCAGCCATCTCTTCGGCAAGATTGGGCCCACTAATAGCTCCAACCCGACGACCCGGTATTTCCTCCTCAAGAATCTGACTCATCAAGTTAAAACCCGATGCCTCTATGCCCTTCGTTCCGCTAACAACGTACGTTTCTCTGGGAACAAAGGGTGCCAAATCGATGGACATTTCTCTAAAAGACGCGCTGGGAACAGTAACGAACAAGAGATCACTTTCGACCACGGCCTTTTCAAGATCCAAGGTAGGCGTGACTTTTTCCTCAAGTGGATGTCCGCTCAAGTAACGGCGGTTCTCACCATACTTTTTAATCTCGGCAAGTTGTCGGGGATCCCGCATCCACAAGTACGCAGGCACACCATTAGCAGAAACAATGTTGGCAATAGCGGTGCCAAAGTTACCGGCCCCAATAATCGCTACTTGCAAGTTCCCACCGTCATTTCAAAAGATCCAAGAGAAGTCGATTAATCCGATGTACATACTCACCTGGCGCAAGTAACGCGCTCCCATCTGCCAGAGAAGCCTGATCAAAAAGAATCAGAACCATGTCGCTAAATCTATCTTCGTCAGACTCTTTGTCCAATCGGCCGACCAGCGGGTGATCACCGTTAATCTCGAAGTGCGGTTTGGAGTCCGGCACCGATTGACCCGTCGCCGCCATGATCTGACGCATTTGTTGTCCCATGTCATCGTCACCCAGCACGAGGCAGGCGGCCGAATCGGTTAGTCGGGTTGATCGCCTTACCGATTCAACCTTCTCGCCCAAAACATCCTGAATCCTCTGGATCAAGGGATCGTCATCGGAGTCCTCGGGCTTGTCGACATCGGGTAGATCAAGTTCGCCACGCATAATGTCCTGGAACGACCAGCCGTCGAACTCCGTTAGGAAGGACATCAACCATTCGTCGACGCGATCCGACAATAGCAACACTTCGATGCCCTGCTGCTTAAATACTTCGAGATGCGGACTTTGACGCGCCGTGGTGAGGTTTTCAGCTAACACAAAATAGATCTTTTTCTGTTCTTCTTTAGCACGCTCCTTATACGTCGCCAGAGCAACACGCTGGGCCGCGGATTCGTCCGCCGTCGACGTAAAACGCATGAGATTAAGTAGACCATCGCGGTTGCTCGCATCTTCTCCAGCACCTTCCTTAAGTACTTGCCCAAACTCGTCCCAAAATGCACCGTATTTTTCCGAATCCTCTTCCGCCATCTTGGCTAGCATGTCGAGCACACGCTTGGTGAGCGCATTCCTAATCGAAACCACGTGCTCTGATTGCTGGAGCAATTCACGCGATACGTTAAGTGGCAAGTCATTGGAGTCAACGATGCCACGAATGAATCGGAGGTATAGCGGCAAAAATTGATCCGCCTCATCCATGATAAAGACCCGTTGCACGTAGAGCTTAAGACCTCTCGGCAACTCTCGATTCCACAAATCGAACGGTGCACGAGCAGGCACATAGAGCAAGCTGGTGTACTCAAATTTGCCTTCAACGCGGTTGTGCGACCAGGTCGTCGGGTCCTCAAAGTCATGAGAAATGTGTTTGTAGAACTCGTGATACTCCGTTTCCGAAACCTCGGAGCGAGATCGCGTCCAAAGCGCTTTAGCTGAATTGACGATCTCCTTTTCATCACCCGGCTCGTTGTCGTCTTTTGGCATTTCAACGGGTATGCCGATGTGATCACTGTAGCGCCGCACAATATTTCGTAACCGGAATCCGTCGGCAAATTCCATGGCATCTTGTTTTAACTTGAGTAGCACGCGCGTGCCGCGATTGGATTCAGCCTCGTCGACAATGAAGTCATCTTCGCCGGTTGACTTCCAGCTGGTCCCATAGTCCTCGCCAGCTTTCCGGGTAAGCACTTGGACTTCGTCCGCAACAATGAAAGCACTATAAAAACCTACGCCAAACTGACCAATTAAGGTCGAGTCTTGCCGCTGATCCCCAGTAAGGTTGGCAAAAAACTCTTCGGTACCTGATCGGGCGATGGTACCGAGATTATCTACGACTTCCTGTCGAGACATACCAATCCCGTTATCTGCTACCGACAATGTCCCCGCGTCCTTGTCGAATTCGATCAAAATTCGATAGTCGGAATCCGCCTCCGATAGTTGGGGTTGCGCCAACGCCTCGAACCGTAACTTATCGATTGCGTCAGAGGCATTGGATATCAACTCCCGCAAAAAAATCTCCTTGTTCGAATAGAGAGAATTGATCATGAGCTGCAGCAATTTCCGCGCCTCGGTTTGAAACCCATGTGTTTCCGCTGTCATTACTTACTCCCAACCTGTTACTTCTGCGAGAGCGTCACCAATATCAGCCAAGCTCTTCACCGTTCGAACCCCCGCCGCCTCTAACGCACTGAACTTCTCGTTCGCAGTTCCCTTCCCGCCCGCGATAATTGCTCCCGCGTGTCCCATGCGTTTACCAGGGGGCGCCGTCACCCCCGCGATATACGCGACCACGGGTTTGCGCACTTCCGATTTGATAAATTCGGCCGCTTCCTCTTCCGCCGTGCCTCCAATTTCGCCAACCATCACCACGGCTTCGGTCGCGTCGTCCTGCTCAAAAAGGCCCAATACGTCTATGAAGTGCGTTCCCGGTATCGGATCCCCCCCGATCCCCACACACGTCGTCTGACCATAACCCTTGTCCGTCGTCTGTTTGACCGCTTCATACGTCAGCGTGCCCGAACGCGATACGACACCCACTTTGCCAGGCAAATGAATGTCGCCCGGCATGATGCCAATCTTGCACTCGCCCGGTGTGATGACCCCGGGACAGTTGGGTCCAATCAAACGAGCATCCGAGATTCCTATTCGGGCTTTTACCTCAAGCATATCGAGCGTAGGAACACCTTCGGTAATACATACGATCAACTCGATACCGGCATCAAGGGCTTCCAATATCGAATCCTTGCAGTAAGCCGCAGGAACATAAATGACAGTAGCATTGGCGCTGGTTTCTTCCACCGCCTCACGAACGCTATCAAAAACGGGCAACCCCAAATGTTCTCCACCACCTTTGCCCGGCGTAACGCCACCAACCAACTGAGTTCCATATGCGACGGCTTGTTCAGAATGCAAGGTTCCCTGAGATCCTGTAAACCCCTGGCAAATCACCCGAGTCGTGGAATCGACCAAAATACTCACGCAGATGCTCCCGCAGCCTCGATCGCTTTTTTAGCAGCATCTACCAACGAGCTGGCGGCGATGAGATTAAGTCCGCTCAACGCCAACTTGCTCGAACCTTGTTCGGCATTATTCCCTTCAAATCTCACCACCACTGGAACGTCAACACCTATTTCCTCTACAGCCGCAATGATCCCGTCCGCAATGGTTGCACAAGAGACAATGCCTCCAAAGATGTTGATTAGCACAGCTCGAACATTAGGATCAGAAAGAATGATCTTGAATGCCTCGGCGACGGCTTCTTGACTAGCCCCACCACCAACATCAAGAAAATTGGCCGGGTTACCGCCATGCAATTTGACCAGGTCCATGGTCCCCATCGCAAGCCCCGCGCCGTTGACCATACACCCGATGTTTCCATCCAAAGCCACATAGTTGAGTCCGAATCCGTCCGCCTGAACTTCTCGCTCATCTTCCTGCGATATATCTCGCATAGAACGAAGATCGTCGTGCCGATACAGCGCGTTGCCGTCGATGTTGATCTTCGCATCCAGGCAATGGACATCGCCAGCACGCGTTATCACCAACGGATTGATCTCGACCAAAGAGCAATCTAATTTAGTAAAAAGATTTATTAAATTATTGAATAACAACGTAAATTGTTCTACTTTATTTCCGCTCATACCTAACCGAAACGCCAAATCCCTGCCTTGGTAGGACTGAGGCCCGACGTAGGGATCGATCACGACGCGGAAAATCTTTTCGGGAGATTCTTCAGCCACCTTCTCGATCTCGACACCACCTTCTTTGGACGCCATCACGACAATACGGCTACTGCTTCTGTCGATCACCGCGCCTAGGTACAACTCTCGCTCGATGCCTGCGCGAGCCTCAATGTATATGTGGTTGACGGGTTGCCCTTCAGCATCCGTTTGCACCGTGACCAATCGCCCACCGAGCCAACGTTCTGCAAACGAACGGACCTCATCGATTGAATTGACGAGTTGCACACCACCTGCCTTGCCCCGACCACCTGCATGGACTTGTACCTTGCATACCCACGCCGTACCCCCAATTCGCTCTGCCGCAGCGACCGCTTCGTCCGACGTATCAGCCACGGATCCGACTGACACTGGCAACCCATAGTCAGCAAAAAGACGCTTCGCTTGGTACTCGTGAAGATTCATTGAATGTTGTTCCCCTCGAACGTGTAGCGCGCTACAGACGCTACACAACTCCCATCACTTTTTCTTTCTATTTACCGTATGTATCGCTCGTCCGTCCACGGCCAATGCTGCCTCGTGAACGGCCTCCGAGAGCGTGGGGTGCGCAAACATTGTCAATCCGAGATCCTCCGCGCTCGCGCTGAACTCCATGGCAATAACCGCCTGTGCGATCAACTCAGACGCATGCGGTCCGATCACGTGCACGCCAAGAATCTGGTCCGAATCTGCATCGGCAACAATCTTGACCATGCCTTCGGCATCGTTCGCAGCCAATGCTCGGCCGCTCGCTCCGAAAGAAAAAGAGCCGGTGGCGATGGCTTCACCCTCCGACGTTAATTCCTGTTCGTTTCGCCCCACCCAAGCTATCTCAGGATGGGTATAGATCACGTTCGGAACCGTGGTGTAGTTAACCAATGGCTTGAACCCGGCGATTCGCTCGGCAACCATGACTCCTTCTTCGGCTCCTTTGTGGGCAAGCATTGGTCCACGAACCACGTCGCCCACTGCAAATACCCCGGGAACACCCGTTTCACATAAATCGTTCACGTATAAAAAGCCGCGCTCGTCTAGACTAACCCCGCTATCTTGCGCCAGAAGGTTTTCTGTATAAGGCCGTCTTCCTACGGCCACAATCAACTTTTCCACCGAAATATTTTGATCGCCATCCTCATCACGGTATACGACCTCAACGGAATCGTTTGCTTCAGTGGCAGCAACAACCCTCGCGCCCAAACGGATATCGAGACCCTGTTTTCGTAGGGTCCGCAGTGCTTCATGAGCGATACGCGTATCCACCATTGGCAAGAAGGAATCTAACGCCTCAAGCACGATCACCTTCGATCCAAGACGCGCCCAGACACTGCCTAGCTCAAGCCCAATAACGCCGGCACCAATGATTCCAAGTTGCCTGGGTACGACGTCAAATTCCAAAGCGCCCGTCGAATCCACAATACCTTCGTTAGAAACAGGGGCTGCGTCGATATCTATTGGAACCGACCCTGGCGCAAGTACCACATGTTCGGCTGTCAATTCCGTCGTCGATCCTTCGTGGTCCGTCCACACCACGCGTCGTCCCGAAAGCAATCGTCCGGTCCCTGGGAAAAAATCAACGCCATTGGCTTGAAATAACGATGAAATACCGCCCGTCAACCGCGCAACGACCGCATCCTTGCGAGCAATCATTTTCGGGAGATCTAGACGCACTTCCTTTGTTTCAATCCCAAAAGTATCAAGGCCCTGGAGTTCCGCATACTTCTGCGACGCGTCGAGCAGAGCTTTCGATGGGATACAACCCCAGTTCAAGCAGGTACCACCCAATGAGGGTTGACCGTCCTTGCCTACGGACCGATCAATGCACGCCGTCTTCAGCCCCAATTGCGCGGCTCGGATCGCGCCCGCATAGCCAGCAGGACCGGCTCCAATAACTATAACTTCATAGTTCAATTGGTCACTCACAATGCGTCCTTCACAGTTCTAATAGAATCCTTGCGGGATCTTCAATCATGCCTTTAATCGCGACGAGAAATCGAACTGCCTCCTGGCCATCGATTAATCGATGATCATATGACAGGGCTAAATACATCATCGGTCTAACGACGACTTGCCCGTCCTCCACCACTGCACGATCTTGAATTTTGTGCATGCCCAGAATCGCGGTCTGCGGTGGATTGAGCACGGGCGTTGACATCAAGGAACCAAACACACCGCCGTTCGAAATCGTAAACGTACCACCTCGAAGATCTTCTATCGAAAGCTTGCCGTCTCGGGCTCTGTCGCCGTACTCAGTTACTTGATCTTCAATTTGGGCAAGACCGAGCGCGTCTGCATCGCGGATCACGGGGACAACCAACCCCCGCTCCGTACTGACCGCGACGCCAATATCGTAATACCCGTGATACACAATGTCGTTTTCGTCAATAGAAGCGTTCACCAAAGGAAAGCGCTTTAAAGCCTCCACCGACGCGCGCACGAAGAAACTCATAAACCCCAATCGCGTTCCATGATGGCTTTGCTCGAATTCCCGTTGATATTTTTCCCGGATGCGCTTGATGGGTGCCATGTCTACTTCATTGAACGTTGTGAGCGTCACTGCCGTTTGCTGGCCCTCGACGAGACGCTGCGCGAGACTTGCTCGAAGTCGCGTCATGGGGACACGACGTTC
>JAKUTI010000097.1 GCA_022448765.1 Pseudomonadales bacterium | reverse complement strand
GTCACTTCTTGACGACAACGACACCGCTGGCAACAAGCTCGTCGATTTCTGCCGAACTGACACCTAACTCCCCTAGTATCGCGACGGTGTCGGACCCGAGCTCTGGCGCGGGGCCACGGATCCGTGCGGGCGTGCGATCAAATCGCGCGGCAGGACGCGCTTGCCGAATCGGACCGGCAACTGGATGAACTTCTTCGACAATCAGTTCATTCGCTTGAATTTGAGGATGATCGAGGACTTCATGACGTCCAAGTACGGGTGCCGACGGCACGCCTTCGTCATCTAGCCTTTCTAGCCAATCGACACTAGATCCGGTCAAAAGAACCTCGGCAGTCAGCTCTCGCCTCAACTTACCGTTCACGACGCGGGCGTTGGCAGTACGAAACCGCTCATCATTGATCCACTGAGGCCGATCGAGCGCTCGACACATGCCTTGCCACTCTTTGTCAGAAATCGCACCCGCCGTGATGTAACCATCTTTCGTTCGATAGATAAGGTCGGGCGATGCTTCACCTCTGCTGGGCTCCGGCGCGCGGTCCGCAAACGTATACCTCGCCATTCCTTCTGGCCACAAGTACGCGACCATGGTATCCAACATCGCTAATTTGACATGCTGTCCTTCTCCAGACCGTTCGCGACGAAACAACGCAGCAGTTATGGCTTGAGCGGCCGTCACCGAGGTCGTTTTATCTGGAATGATCGTCCGGATCATTTGTGGTCGGCCACTGGCAGCGTCCATTTGGATGTCGGCGAGGCCCGACAGTGCTTGAATAACGGGGTCATAAACGCGTTTATGAGCGTATGGTCCGGTTTCGCCAAAACCGCTAATCGAGACGTAGATGATGGACGCGTTCAAGTCTCGAACCACGGACTCGCCTAACCCCATCCGATCGATGGCGCCGGGCCGGAAATTTTGGACGAACACGTCCGCCGTAGAGATCAATCGTTTGAGGACATCGACCCCCGCTGGATTCTTAAGATCAAGAGCGATGGAGCGTTTACTCCGATTCGCCGAAAGAAACACGGACGTTAATCCGCCGGGATTTCGACCCATATGCCGGACAAGCTCGCCCTCCGGCGGTTCGACCTTAATGACTTCGGCCCCTTGATCAGCCAGCATCATCGTCGCGACGGGGCCCGAGATCATGCTCGTGAGATCGAGCACTCGCACACCCTCGAGGGGACCCGGTGTTTCCGAATCAGAGCTCGGCGTCGTACCCACTTAAGCGAACGCTCTCTCGGCCGCTTGATTAGCCCATTTGTAATCGGCTTTACCGTTAGCGGCCCGTCGAACTTCATCGACAAACAAAACTTGTTTGGGCAGCTTGTAGCCTGCCAGATGGTCACGGGCGAAGTCGATGAGCTGCTCTTCCCCAAGGGCCACGCCGGAATCACACGAAGCGACAGCGACAATACGTTGTCCGAAACGCTCGTCTTTCAACCCCACGACAAGACAATCGACAATCTCCGGGTGGCGTTTGATGGCTTCTTCGACTTCTTCCGGGTAAACCTTCTCGCCGGCCGTGTTGATGCAATTGCTACCCCGTCCGAGTAACGTAATGGTGCCGTCTGCTTCAACGCTAGCGTAATCCCCGGGGAAGCTGTAACGAACCCCATCGATCTCTTTGAAGGTCGCCGCTGATTTTTCCGGATCCTTGTAATAACCCAGAGGCACCAGACCACTGGTCGCGATTCGTCCCGTCACGCCAGAGCCCGGAACCACCTCGGAACCATCGTCAGCGAATACTCGGACTCCGGCAGAGAGCTTGAACTTTGCGGTCTCCGCAGGCGCATCTCTTGTCGCGACCGAGGCTCCCATCCCACCTTCCGTCGATCCCATGGTGTCGAGAAGGGTCATGTCGTGGTGCGCGAGGAGTCCCTGTTTGACTTCTTTACTCCACATAACGCCGCTCGAGGTAATTTGTTGGAGACTTGAGATGTCATATCCCCTACCCGCTTTTTCAGCCTGCTCAAGCGCATCTAACATAGGTCGAGCAAACGCATCACCCACGATCACAATCTGACGAACCCGATTGCGCTCCACCTCAGACCATAGGCCGTGTGGATCAAGGCCAAGCTTCGGAATAGTAACCACCGTGCCACCCTGCAGAAGCGGAATCATGGTGCCGAGCCACATACCCGTTCCATGCATCAGCGGACAGGCAGCAAGACTAATCGGAAACGCGTCCTTCTCCTTTAACGTCCCAATGATCCCCGAGACGTCTTCGACACTCGTGGGAATGTCCAGCCCCATTTGTCGAACCCCGGCCATCATGGCCGTGACAAACATGCCATGCGAATACATCACACCCTTCGGCATCCCGGTTGTACCGCCCGTGTAAAGCATGTAGACATCGTCCCGAGAACGTTCTACGCGTTCTGCCGGTTGCTGGTCTCGAATCGCCTGTTCGTAATCTAACGCGTCGTCGAGCAACGCTTCGGTGCCGTCATCGACCTGGATAAAGAGTTTGACTTTGGGAAGTTGTTTACGAATCTCCCAGATTCGCATCGCGTAACACGCCTGAAAGATCAGGGCCTCCGCGTCCGCGTTATCGAGCAGATAGACGAGCTCATCCGCCTTGTACCGATAATTAACGTTGATGGGACAGCCGCGAATCTTAAACACCCCGTATTGGGCTTCTATGTACTCATTGGAGTTATGCAAATAGATGCCGACCTTCGAATCCGGACCGAGACCGTGCGCTTGTAGCAAGCCCGCAATACGTGCACCCCGGTCGTCGTATTGACCCCAGGTGGTTGTTTTGTCGCCGCTGATAAGCGCCGTGCGCTCCGGCACGATGTCGGCGATCGCTTCCCAAACCGATGCAAAATGCAAATCCATCACGCTCTCCCCAATCAAGTCGTTCGTTCTACCTCGGCCTTCCCGCCCTTGCAAGTGAACGCGTCTCGACGAAAGTCGAGAAACGCGCCGAGCAGGATGATCCCCTAGATGGTGCTTAAAGCAGAAAGATCAACGGACCCGAGTGAATCAAGCTTGCACCGATGCGGTTCCAGGGCAAAAGACGGAATAAACCCCACTGGCGCCCCAAGATTTACGAAATCGGCTCCGTGATTGCGATCAATACAAATTTGGGAATCCTCTTCCCCACGCGAATAACCGTCCCAAACAATATCGGGCACCGGCTTTTCGGTTTGATCAACGAGGCGTTTCAAAGGATCCGAATCGGGCGTACCGCCGCCTCCCGAAAACACGTTGTCGTGGATGTAAATCCGCTCAGGATAGGGATCGTAATTCACGTCGGTTAGTGGATTCCCGGTTATCAAGTAGCTAACAACTAACATGTTGGCCGTATCGTTATCTTTCACACTATTGCCAAACACTTCGATATCGTCATTGGCACTGATCATGATTCCCGTACCAGCCGGCACGCCGGCCACAGTATTTCCTGGCGGCGCGAAGTTCGGCGTATTGTTCCGATGAACCTTGTTATCAAACACCCTGGTTCGGCGTCCACCTTGGATAGGTAGATTGGGCAAATCAAACACCAAAATGCCGCCCGTATTCTCGGTAGCGTGGTTGCCGTACACATCCGCATCAGTCGAATTTTCGATTTCGATTCCAGCGACGTTGTGCCGAGCCACACTGTTCCTAACGATGATGCGCTTTGATTGGCCAACATAAATGCCGGCGTCGCTGGCTCCGATCGCTGCAGACGCTTCGATCAACACGTTCTCGCACTGGACCGGATAGATGCCGTATGCACCATTGTCGGTATGCGGTCCACGGGTCCATTCTGTTCTCACGTCTCGAATCACAACGTCGCGGCTTTGATTAATCTTGATCGCGTCGCCAACAGTATCCTCCACCGCCAACCCTTCAATTCGAATGCCATTTCCCGTGAGAAGGACGCCCTCTGCGCCTTGCTGCTGCTTTCGAAAAGAAAGCACCGTGCGCCCCTGTCCTGCACCAACGATCGCGATGTTGTTCGCACGTAATACGAGTGAGCGGTCAAACTCGTAATGTCCCGCCGGGATTATCAATGTGCCACCATCGGACGCTTCGACAAACCAGCGTCGAATACTTTCCGAATTACTAACGTCTTCGGCACAACCTATGAGCAAGCACAGCGGCCCGAGCGCTAAAAGGGATTTCATACCAATTCCTGTTTCTTCGTTCCGGCCGTAACCGTCGGATCTCTTCGTTTGACGTCTTGTTCTTGCCATTGACGAAAAGCATCCATTTCTGCCGCGAGCATAGCCATCACATAACCGACAACGGACGCATCGTCGACAAACCCCCAGCCAAGCAAGAAATCCGGAATCAGATCAAAGGGCACAACGAAGTATAAAAGTGCCGCGGTCACCGCGACGATAGTCTGACGCGACACCCCGTCGTATTCACCACGCATCCAACTTCTAACAAGTGCTATGCATAAATTCAGTTGGTCTCGAACCGTATCGATACGAATGGAAGCAATACCAGACAATTTGCCCGTCGCTTGCGTCGCGAGATCCCTAAGGCGCTCTCTGGAATTAACAAGTAGATCAGCGCGCCTTAGGTAATTCTGGAAGCGTTTCGGCTCATCCTCCATCATTGTTCAAAAAACTCCAGCATCCATCTCGCCACTAGACCTTCATCCGTCGTTTCGGCGAGTGATGCGATCCCCTTGTCATAAGCGCTTTCCAATAACTCTTTTCGGCTCTGCATCAGGATCTCCGCATACGGTTTGAGGAACTCAGGGTGGCCTTGAAACGTGACGAAATGCTCCCCGAGTGTATAGCCAGCCACCGGACAGAAATCACTTGTTGCAAAAACACGTGCGTCCCGGGGGAGTCTTGCCACCTGATCGCGGTGACTGCATAAGAGCCGAAACGACCCAAGCTTCTCCGACATCCACGGCGGCGCGTCTTCGACCCGGAACTCGTGCACACCAACACCCCATCCCCTTACGGCAGGCGTGGTCTCGCCTCCCAACACGTGGGCGATCAATTGATGACCAAAACAAATTCCAACAGTTCTCTTTTGTTGCTCGTGGAGCGCGATCACGAAGTCACCCAGTCGACGTATCCAATCCTGTTCGTCGTAGACACTCTCGCGACTTCCCGTAATCACATAGCCATCGCACTCATCAATCGACTCGGGATAATCGCCGGCGAGAACGTCGTAGGTACGATACTCAAGAGCACTGCGTGCAACGCTATCAAGCACACGCTGAAACATGCCTTGGTAGTCACCAAATTCGCTTTGAAATTCTTCCCGTACGGAATCGGCCTTAAGTATCCCTATTCGCATGGGGATCCATCCATCTCATTGTTCCCTAAATGATCTCGAGATATCGATCTAGCTGCCAATCGTTGACGGAGCGCTCGGACTGCTCGGCTTCCCAAATCCTTGTGCTGACAAAGTGTTCTACAAAGGCGTCACCAAAGACCATACGCGCCGCGTTAGATTCACCCATCCGCGTTGCCGCCTGTCGCAACGTCGGGCTAAATCGCGATTCGCTCCCCATCGGATCTTCTTGGTCATACGCGTTTCCAACGACCGCGGCAATTGGCTCAATCTTCTCCTCAATCCCCAACGCCGCTGCACCCAGTGTGGCTGCTGCCACTAGGTATGGATTGCCATCCGCCCCCCCGACTCGATTCTCCACATGTTGACGAGAGGCATCACCCGGAATAAAACGAAAAGCCGCAGTTCGATTTTCAATACCCCAGCTCGCCGACGTCGGTGCCCAGGCGCCGCGTACCAGTCGGGTAAAGCTGTTGACCGTAGGAGCCAGCATCGGTAGCCACTCAGGCAGGTAGTGCATCAAACCTCCTAACGCGTACCTTGCGGTATCCGGTACGTCCCCAGGCTCTATCGCAGCAAACGCATTTTTCCCCTCACCATCGAGAAGAGAAAAATGGTAGTGGCCACTTTGGCCAGGGTAATCCATCGACCACTTCGCCATAAAAGTGGCGAGTTCGGCGCGCCTTTGGAAATAGACTTTCGAAAAATTCTTGAACAGCGACGCTTGGTCCGCCGCTTCGACACCCTCACTCGCGGACAGCGCGGCTTCCCAAACACCCGGGCCGGTCTCACAATGAAGTCCCTCCAACGGAAACTCAAATTCGCGGCAATAGTCCATCAGTCCATTGAACGCCTCAGACTGCGTCGTCGCCCTCAAAACCGAATACCCATAATTCCCCGGCGTCACAGGGGTGAGATCTCGGTACCCTTTCTCCCGAATCGACTCAGGCGTTTCCTTAAAGACAAAGAATTCGTACTCAAATCCGGAACGGGCTGTGTACCCGAGATCGCCTAGTCTTGTTAGTACGCGTCGCAAACACGAGCGTGGGCAAACGGGATGGAAGTCCTCAGCTTCGTCGACAAACTCGCCGATAAAATATGGCGTACCCTCACCCGGGATCGTTCGTTCTGTGTCCGTAACCAAGCGGTAATGCGTGTCCGGAAATCCGGTGTGCCAACCCGTATAGGTGCCGCGGTCGTACAACTGATCATTAACATCCCAACCAAGAATGCAATCGCAAAAACCACCACCATGGGCCATCAGGCCTTCGAGTTTCGAGAGGTCCACAAACTTGCCCCGTATGACCCCGTCAACGTCGGCCAAACCCAAGACCACCTGCTTAACTCCAGCATCTCGGTACGCTCGCATACGCGCATCAAGCGATTTGTCCACACAAATACTCCTTCCCAGGCCTCCGAACTAGTGTAAACCGGACGAGACGCCGTGGCTCTTGGTGAATCCATGCTCGAAACCCGCGTCATGGATTGTGGATAAGTCTTGGGATAACTCGGTGACAAACCTCTGTATAGAAGTAAGCAACCTATCCACCCAAAGCAGATATTTGTCAGGTAGAGGAATTAATATGTAGCTTTATCAATATGTTACGAGTATTACTGGTATTGGCTTATTACCAGTTACTGCGGGTAAGTAGTTCGACATCATCCGACAAATTACTGTGCATAAACGCTTACGAACAGGGAGTACATGCGAAGAATGCGATCGGGCCGTGACCTAAACGAATGTCACCCCGTGCGCCGCGCACGCTCATTATTAATGCATGAAGTTGAACATACGGCGGCGATACTGTTTCGCGATGTCAGCGTCCTTGCCGAGTAACGACATGATTCTCACCATCGTCGCGCGACCTATATCGTCCTGAAACTCGCGATCGGTTTGAAGAATAAACATCGCGTGTTCCAAGGCTTCTTCGTACTGACCTCCGGCAGCGCAAAGAATCGAGGCGCGATAGCGCAGGTCGAGATCGGACGGATCAGCATCCAACTCAACTTGCACATCTTCGAGGTTTCCCATTCCGGCGGCTTCCTCAGCAATCTCTAGCCGTGTCACCGGCCGCTCCCGCTCCGGGGTCTCTTCCGGTATGGTCGCAACGACTGTACGAGCACCATCGAGATCGCCTTTTCGAACGAGCAAGTCCGCCCATTCGACTTTGTAACCAGCATTGTTCGGCTCTTCGTTGATCGCTTGCTGGAGAATCGCCAACGCGTTATCCCAATCCCCTGATGCGATGTGAACCGCAAGTTGATCGCGCAAAAGGTCGCTGCCCGACATCGTCAATTTATCGACCAGTTCCCGCAACGCGGCTTCTCCCTGAGGCCCCTCCATTTGTTCGGTTATTTGACCGTCAGCAACAACCCGAATGCTGGGAATACCTTGGACTCGCAACTGCTGGGCAAGCGCTTGATCTTTGGCAACATCCGATAAACCGAGTGCAAATTTGCCTTGATACTGGGCGACCAACGTCTCGAGTACACGTTTCGTGTCGGCAGCGGGAGCGACTTGATCGGTCCAAAAAAGGAGAATTACCGGAACTTGTTTGGAGCGTTCAACGACATCCGTCTGAAACGTATTCGGATCAATTTCGAATACAGTCGGGTTAGCGTCCACGATCATTTCTACCAGCGGCTTCGAGAATGCGCATTTTAACAGGAGCCCGCCAGGAGGCCAGATTGGACGTTGCCATGCAGGTTCATCCCGAGCTCATTCCCGTTAGAATTTGCTTCTCGACGGAGAGGTGCCGGAGTTGGTCGAACGGGCCTGACTCGAAATCAGGAGTGCCCTCTGGGCACCCAGGGTTCGAATCCCTGCCTCTCCGCCATTCACTTATCTATGCGATCAATTAGATTAAGCGAATTACCAAACTATAATCGCACTCGCCTGGGCCATTGCGTTTACGCCAGAGTCGATTAAAGTTCATCGTCAATTTCGTAATGAACCGGACACCTTATTAGAGCGATGAGTCTTATTCACGACCATGCCAGTGAACATTCGGACGACATCGTCGCCAAGCCAGGTGCTGAACAGGATGCCCTGGGGCCACTCCTGGCCTATCAGAGCGCCTGGAATCTCCGAGACATTTCTGGAATGAAAGCCGCTTTTCATTTTCCGCATGTGAGAATCGCTAGTGGTCGGATCCGAGTCCTAGAAGAACACACCGCCTTTCCCGACGATTTTTTTGGCCCTTTTATTGAAGCTACAGGTTGGCACTACAGTCTTTGGGATTATCGTCATGCGGTTCAGAGCACGACCGACAAAGTCCACTTTGCCGTACAGTTTACCCGCTACCGAATCGACGATACGGTTATAGGGCACTACCCGTCCTTCTGGATCGTCTCGCTAATCGATGGGAAGTGGGGCGTGCAGGCTCGCTCCAGCTTCGCTCCCTAAATCTTTCGGGATACCCTATAAGTCCAGCCAGGCATTCGGTTTTTTTAACCAAATATGTAATTGGTTTTTATTTGATTTTATTACTTGATGGATGGCCGCTTTGCTGATCTCCAAGACGGCCCCAAAAACACACGGTTTTGAGAGAGTTAACTAATCGCATCCTCTATGACCACACTGGATACCTCCGCTCTAAGACAAAACGTTCGCCTCTTGGGAGACACTCTGGGCGATGTCATTCGAACCACCGCGGGTGAGAGCGTTTTTCAGAGCATTGAGTCCATCAGACAAGCATCCAAATCGGCCACAGACGCGGAGCTCACCGGAGCACTC
>JAKUTI010000096.1 GCA_022448765.1 Pseudomonadales bacterium | reverse complement strand
GCTAGAACGTATCTTGCGCACCTCGACCCTGAATATCTACGTTACTACTACGCGACAAAACTATCGCCCAATAACGACGATATTGACATCAATTGGAACGATTTCATGCAGCGAATAAATTCCGATCTCGTCGGCAAAATCGTCAACATTGCATCTCGCTGCGCCAGCTTCATTAATCGTTCCTCTGGGTCCACGCTAGCGCCATCCGTTTGCGACGAGGAGCTATTGAACGTATTCGTTGATGCACAAGAGACCATCGGCGAGTTATACGAAGCAGGTGACACCAATCGAGTCGTTCGGGAAGTCGCCGCTCTCGCAGACCGGGCGAACCAATACATTGCGAGTCAGGCCCCATGGGAACTCGCCAAATCGCCAGGGAAAGAAGACCAAGTTCAAGCGGTTTGTTCTCTCGGCATCAATATCTACCGCATCCTCATGATCTATTTAAAACCCATTTTGCCCCGCTTGTCCGAACAGTCAGAAAAGTTCCTGGCGTGTGCCGAGCTGAACTGGGCCGACATAGGCACGCCGCTAGTCAGTCACCCAATAAACTCGTTCGAGTCCCTTTTCAAGCGCGTTGATAAGGTGGCGGTCGACACAATGATCGAGTCGTCGCGCAGCATCGATGTTAAGGCTGCGGAGAACTCCATGATTACCATCAGCGATTTCGAGCGAATCGATTTAAGGGTGGCTAGAATCGTGTCCGCCGAATCCGTCGATGGGGCCGACAAGTTGCTTCGCCTAACGCTAGACGTCGGCGACCATCGCCGAACCGTATTCTCTGGGATCAAGAGAGCTTACGCTCCAAGAGATCTGGTCGGGAGGTTGACGGTGGTGGTTGCCAACCTTGAATCACGGGAAATGCGCTTTGGAACATCGGAAGGCATGGTGCTCGCCGCCGCGACCGGGGAAGATGAGATCTTTTTGATTTCGGCTGACTCTGGGGCCAAACCGGGGACCAGGATAACCTGAGGTGCAGTTTCGCGCGTACCCGCCTTTTACGGGACCATGTCGCGGCCTCAGGCAGATCACCACCTTTAGTTCGCAGGGGCCTCGTAACTCCGTGGATAAGGCTAAATGAACAAGGCGAAGCGCATCGCCATATTCAAACGCCTCAAAGAAGCGACTCCCAACCCGGAAACGGAACTCCGATACCAAAATCCCTTCGAACTACTAATCGCGGTGATTCTTTCGGCACAAGCCACGGATGTTAGTGTGAACTTAGCTACCGAAAAACTCTTTGCTGCAGCAAGTGATCCAAGGGCAATGCGTGACCTCGGAATTCGTCGATTGAAAACCTTTATTAAGTCGATCGGCTTATTCAACACAAAAGCCGGGAATATCCTCAAGACCTGTCAAATCCTTATCGACAAACATAACGGTTTAGTTCCGCGGGATCGCCCATCGCTGGAAGCATTACCCGGAGTCGGCCGAAAAACGGCCAACGTTATTCTCAATACTGCGTTTGGTGTACCCACAATCGCCGTCGACACACACATTTTCCGAATTTCCAACCGCATCAATCTTGCGCCCGGAAAAAATGTTCGCGAAGTCGAAGATCGCCTCATGCGAGTCGTCCCAAATGACTACAAAGGGGACGCCCACCATTGGCTAATTCTGCACGGTCGATACGTTTGCGTGGCTCGGAAACCCCGCTGCGGCGCATGTGTGATTGAAGATTTATGCGAATTCAAAAGTAAAACGGAATACGACTGAGCCGCATCGAGCTCACCCAATCTGGCTCAGATACGACTATTGTTCGCTACGGTCTTTAGTCCCAGCGATTGCGTCCGCGTCGTGCTGCCAGCCGAAGTCTTAACGCGTTCAAGCGAATAAATCCGGTAGCATCCGATTGATCGAATGCCCCCGCATCCTCATCAAAGGTAACGACGTCAGCATCATATAGGCTGTCCGTGGCCGACGAGCGCCCAACAACATGAACGCCGCCTTTATACAACTTAAGTTTGACGGAACCATTAACAACGTTTTGCGATGCGTCAATCAAGGCTTGCATAACACCTCGCTCAGGCGACCACCAAAATCCGTTGTAAATCATCTGCGCATATCGCGGCATTAATTCATCGCGCAGATGCATAACCTCGCGATCCATTGTGATGGATTCCATGGCCCTGTGCGCTTTCAACAAAATTGTGCCACCGGGCGTCTCGTAACAACCCCTAGATTTCATGCCGACATATCGATTTTCAACAACGTCGCTGTGTCCAACGCCATGGTGTCCGCCAATCTCATTGAGCAGCCGAATCACTCCGGCTGGCGTCAGCGATTCTCCGTCCACTGCAACCGCGTCTCCCCTTTGATACTCAATTTCGACAGTCTGGGCTTTGTCAGGAGCTTGCTCCGGTGGAACCGTCCAACGCCACATGCCTTCATCAGGCGCCGCGTTCGGGTCTTCTAGAATCCCTCCTTCATACGATATGTGCAAAAGATTGGCATCCATCGAGTATGGCGACTCGCCGCGCCGTCCGTAATCAACCGGAATCGCGTGCTTTCTACAGTATTCCATCATCGCTTCGCGAGAGTTGATGTCCCATTCTCGATGGGGAGCGATCACGCGAATATCCGGGTCAAGTGCATAGGCACCAAATTCGAATCTCACTTGATCGTT
Organism: Pseudomonadales bacterium; assembly: GCA_022448765.1. Lineage (GTDB taxonomy): Bacteria > Pseudomonadota > Gammaproteobacteria > Pseudomonadales > Azotimanducaceae > UBA11889. Next base: position 6,382 of record JAKUTI010000096.1, on the reverse strand, counting down.
CCCTTTCCCCGTTGCTCCGTGAGCTATGGCCCCAGCACCCGTTTCACGGGCGATTTCGACCAATCGCTTTGCGATCAACGGACGAGCAATGCTGGTTCCGAGCAAATATTCTCCCTCATACACAGTATTAGCTCGAAACATCGGGAAAACGTAGTCCCCGGCAAACGTTTCGGTAAGGTCCTCAACGAAAATCTTATCGACACCCATGGTCTCGGCTTTAGCGCGCGCAGCTTCTAATTCCTCCTGCTGGCCTAGGTCGGCAGTAAACGTGATCACTTCAGCAGCGTACGTTTCTTGCAGCCAGCGGCAGATCACAGAAGTGTCGAGCCCACCGGAATAGGAGAGAACTATTTTTTCTTTCATCGTCAGGTCCGCGAAAAAAGATGCGGAGTTTAGCCTTCTGCCCAAGAAAACGATACGTAAAACCAATCAACTAACCCAGAGGTTGCTATCCAAAAAATGTCCCAATCAAATGAGTAACAGGAAACCGTATCGCTTCAAACTGGTAGGCTTCACTGATGGAGTTGAACGCGCGTTTTCGGGGCTACCTACCCGTTGTTATTGATGTCGAAACCGGTGGCTTCGATCGATCGCGCCATGCTTTGCTCCAAATCGCGATCGTTTTACTCGAATGGGAAAACGAGCAACTCCACCCCTCGCACACTCACGTCTGGAATCTGATTCCCCATGCCGACACAGAAGTGGAGGACGCCTCGTTAAAGATCACAGGCATCGACTTAAACGATTCTTCGCGAAACGCGATTAGCGAGGGTGACGCGATACAAGAATGTTTCCGTGTCGTGCGGCGCGCTGTTCGCGATGCCCATTGCCAGCGGGCCATTGTGACCGCTCACAATGGACACTTTGACCTCGGTTTCCTCTCGACCGGTAGCGAACGCAACAACATTAAACGAAACCCGTTTCATCCTTTTAGTGTCATCGATACCGCGTCTCTTGCCGCCGTCGCATTCGGTCACACCGTTCTCAGCGAAGCATGTACTCGCGCGGGCATCAATTTCAACGAAGAGAACGCCCACAGCGCTGAATACGACGCCGAAGCCACGGCGGCCCTATTCTGTCGCATTGTCAACGCGTCCGGGTTTGAACTCCCAATATAATGGGGTAGGAACTAATCGCCTGTTGAATCAGCCTCTAATGCAGCCGCCTCTTGCACCAGCGGCTCGAGTTCTCCCGCTTCGTACATTTCCATCACGATGTCGCAACCACCGATCAGCTCACCGTTGACATATAGTTGAGGAAACGTCGGCCAATCCGCGTATTGGGGCAACGTTGCCCGAATCTCGGGATTGCTCAGGATGTCGACGTATGCGAATCGCTGACCACACGACATTAAACACTGCACCGTTTGTGCGGAAAAACCACACTGCGGCGCTTGGGGGGACCCTTTCATGTAGAGAAGGATAGGATTGCTATCAATTTGTTCACGGATCGTTGTTAATACGTCTTCGTTCATCGGTCTCCCAACTTTACGCATTCGCAGTTTCGAGCAAACATTCTAGGGTTAACTCAATAAATCCGCCATGCCCAATTTCAGCAAAAGGATTGATCGCTCTGGCAGCGACAGCACAAAATGGACCAAGTACCGCGACCGTGACGTGATCCCGTTTTGGGTCGCGGACATGGATTTCGAGGCCCCCGATTTTGTCTTGAAGGCTCTTCACGAACGAATCGAACACGGCGTGCTCGGCTATGCCGAGCCCCAACCGGCAGTTATCGACGCCGCGTGTAAATGGTTTTGGTATCGGTTCAATTGGAACGTCGATCCTGATTGGATAGTCTGGATCCCCGGCGTCGTGCCCGGTTTAAACATCGCGGCAAGGGCAATCGGCTCTGAAGACGATGCTCTGATGACAATGACACCCGTGTATCCGCCCTTCTTGTCCGTACCAGCGAACTCGAACAAACGTCTTCTCGCTTCCCCGCTACTTTACGACGGGGAAAAGTGGCATATGGATTTCGACGACATCGAAAACAAAGCGCCCTCGGCAAGCGGGTTACTGCTGTCAAACCCTCAGAACCCGACCGGCCGTGTGTATTCAAAAAGCGAGCTTTCGAAACTTGCCGATATCTCCCTGGCTAATGACGTAATAGTCGTGAGTGACGAAGTTCACTGGGGAATTGTGCTTGATAAGAATCGCAAACACGTCCCGATAGCCAGTCTCAATAATGAATTCGCGCTGAAGACAATCACCCTGATCGCTTCGACTAAAACCTACAACATAGCGGGGGTTAACTGTGCACTAGGCGTAATCCCGGACTCTGCGTTGCGCGAACGATTCGTCGAGGAAACAACCGGTCTGGTGTCCCACATATCCCCTCTCGCATACGCCGCCTCTTTAGCAACATTTCTCGACCAGTCTTCTTGGGTTAACGACCTCATCGCATACCTGCGAATCAACCGAGACATACTCGAACATTGTGTAGACGAAACACCTGGACTAGCAATGGCTCACGTGGAAGGAACCTACCTCGGCTGGATCGATGCTCGATCGCTCCAGGTAGAAGATCCCGCGACTTTCTTCGAAACACATGGTCTCGGATTTTCCAACGGTGTCGATTTCGACGGGCACGGGTTCGTGCGCTTTAATTTTGCCTGCCCCCGCGACCTATTATTGGAAGGCATCGAGCGACTCAAAAAAGCTGCGGGATCCTGCTAGCCGAGGCCTTGACAGGAACTCCCTCTTGACTAATATCGTTCGTCTCCCGGGCAGCAAACGCTGCCCGCGTTTGTTTTGGAGACAAGACGATGTCGACCGTAACCGAAATAATGCCCACCTATGGGCGCTTGCCCGTCTCTTTCGCACGTGGCCAGGGCGCTTGCCTGTACGACGCCGACGGAAACCGTTATCTCGACGCGCTCGCTGGGATTGCGGTAGTTGGATTGGGTCACGCTCATCCGGCAGTTACCCAAGCGATCCAACGGCAAGCCGAAACCTTATTACATACATCAAATCTCTATGAGATCCCACTGCAGGAACAACTTGCCCGTCGCCTCTGCGAAATTTCTGGCATGGAGAACGCTTTCTTCGCCAATTCGGGAGCGGAGGCGAACGAAGCTGCGCTGAAAATCGCTCGTCGCTACGGCAACGAACGTGGAATCGAAAATCCCCAGGTGATCGCGATGGACGGCAGTTTTCATGGCCGCACCATGGCAACACTCACCGCAACCGGTAACCGAAAGGTCCATGCTGGATTCGAACCTTTGCTAGGAGGATTCCTGCGGGCACCCTACAACGACGTGCCGAGAGTGGCCAACATCGCGGAAAACAATAACGGAGTCGTCGCGATTTTCGTGGAACCCGTCTTGGGAGAAGGAGGCGTGCAAATTCCTGCCGATGATTACCTTCTGAAGTTGCGAGAGATTTGTGACGACCATGATTGGTTGCTCATCCTAGATGAAGTCCAAACTGGCAATGGTAGAACAGGTCGCTATTTTGCGTATCAACACGCGAATATATTGCCCGATGCCTTGACGACGGCCAAAGGATTGGGCAACGGCGTTCCAATAGGAGTCTGTTTGGCGCGTGGCCCAGCAGCTGAAACACTCGTTGCTGGAACACACGGCTCTACATTTGGGGGCAACCCACTCGTATGTGCGGCCGCGCTAGCTGTAATCAGCGAACTCACGGATGGTGGCGTGATAGAACGCGCGGCTGAACTAGGGAAACGCATAATAAACGCGCTTGCCAAAAACCTCGACGGACTCAATCACGTTCGCGATGTACGGGGAAAGGGCATGATGATCGCAGTCGAGCTCGAGAACCCCTGCACGGATCTGATCCAAAAGGCTTTATCAAAAAGACTGCTGCTGAACGTCACCACCGACAACGTTTTGCGGTTACTCCCGCCGTTGAACCTCACAGACGATGAAGCCGACGAAATCGTCGACATCGTGACCTCGCTCGTCCGAGAGGCCGGTTCCTAAAGAGCCCCTCCAAACCCGGTTGCGCGCATATGACAGCTAAGCATTTTCTGTCCCTCATGGACTTTTCTCGCGACGACCTCGCTCAAATTATCGAGCGTGCTTCCGAACTCAAACATTTGCACGCTGCGGGTGTTCATCACAGGCCACTCGAAGGCAAAACCCTGGCCATGATCTTCGAACTTAAATCCACTCGGACACGAGTAGCGTTTGAAGCCGGCATGCATCAGCTGGGAGGTCATGCTATTTTTTTGCGACCTGACGAAACTCAATTGGGGCGCGGAGAACCCGTCGGAGACACCGCACGCGTACTCTCTTCATTGGTGGATATCGTCATGTTGCGAGTCCTGGATCATACCGATTTAAACAGCTTCGCCGCCGTATCCTCGGTACCAGTAATCAACGGCATGAGCAATCGTTTCCATCCATGCCAACTCCTCGCAGACATGCAGACGTTCATCGAAAAACGAGGGTCAATCCGTGATCAATCAGTCGCCTTTATTGGCGACGGTTACAACCTGTGCAACTCTTACATGCTGGCCTCGGATCGGTTCGAATTCGACTTAACAATTTCCACGCCTCCAGAATTTCGACCCAACAAAGATCTTTTGGACAAAAATCGCCGTGCACACTGGGTCGCTACTCCACAGGAAGCCGTATCTGGCGCAAACCTGGTGGTGACCGATGTCTGGTCCTCGATGGGTCAGGAAAACCAACTCGCCGAACGCCGAGAGGCTTTTCAAGGTTTTCAGGTGGATTCAAATTTACTCGACCACGCGGATACCAACGCACTTTTTATGCATTGTCTCCCCGCTCATCGTGGCGAAGAAATCAGTGTCGACTTGCTTGAAGACCCCCGTTCAGTCGTCTGGGAGGAGGCTGGCAACAGACTTCACTCTCAAAAGGCTCTACTCGAATTCATGCTGGGCTGACTCAACCCGATTGTGGGCTATTGTGGAACGGCTAGGTCCCCCCGGGACCTGCCGCAAGTGCCTGCGATACCGCTCGCCTCCAACCGGCTACCTGCTCGGAACGAACACGATCTTCCATGTCGGGCGAAAACCGCCTTTCGACGTTCCAACGGTCACTTGTATCCTCTAGATGATTGATGAGGCCCGCCCCCATTGCAGCGAGGAGTCCAACACCTAAGGCCGTTGTCTCACTGATCTTAGGCCGTTCGAGAACCAGCTCTGTTACGTCAGACAGGAATTGACAAAACCAGTCGTTCTGAACCATGCCACCGTCAATACGGACATGTTCCGGCTTCACTCCCTCCGATCGAAAAGCGTTAAACAAATCCATCGTCTGAAATGCGATGCTCGATAGCGTAGCCGTCACAATCTCGTCGACACCTGAGTCTAAAGTTAACCCCGATATGATCCCCCGAGCATCCGGTCGCCAGTGCGGGGCCCCCAGACCCGTAAACGCTGGGACAACAAAAACGCCATTGGTATTGCCACCCACTTTTCTAGCGATCTCGGCCGTTTCGGCAGCGTTTTTAATAAAACCTAACTTGTCGCGTAACCACTTGACGGCTACCCCGGCCGAAAAAATGCTGCCTTCCATCGCAAATGTGGTCTGGCCATCAATTCGATAGCCGATGGTGGTCAGTAATCCCGTTGTCGAATCTATGCGTTCTGCTCCGTTATTGACGATGACAAAACAACCGGTGCCGTATGTGCTTTTCACCATGCCTGGCGAAATACAACCCTGACCGATTAACGCCGCTTGCTGATCGCCGGCAATGCCAAAGATGGGTATTTCAGCACCAAACCACCGCGCGTCCGCAGTCCCAAAATCGGCGACACAATCCTTAACCTCCGGGAGCAAACTCGTTGGAATGCCGAAGTATTCCAACAGGACGTCGCTCCATACGTGGCGCGTGATATCGAATAACTGTGTACGCGCTGCATTGGTGGCATCCGTAACATGGTTTCGCCCCCCAGTTAGTCGCCAAACCAAAAAAGAATCTACCGTACCAAACCGTAACCGATCTAACTCTGCTAATCGCTGCATTTCGGGATCACGAAGCAACCACTCAAGCTTCGTGCTTGAAAAGTACGGATCGATAATGAGACCGGTGATCGCGTTAACCGAATCCGCCATCCCATCCGATTGCATTTGTACGCAACGTTCTTGGGTGCGGCGGTCTTGCCAAACAATGGCATTGTGAACTGCTTGTCCCGACTCCGCGTCCCAAACCAACGTTGTTTCACGTTGGTTCGTAATGCCGATCGCAGAAATCCCCCCCGCGTCCACCGGCGACGAATCAATTGCGTTTCGCGCGGCCTTCAGTGTCGTGTTCCAAATGACCTCGGGATCTTGCTCGACCCATCCATGACGAGGAAATATTTGATCAAAGGGGCAATTAGCATCGCCTACGGGATTGCCTCCGTCGTCGAAAACAATCGCTCGCGAACTCGAGGTGCCCTGATCTAT
>JAKUTI010000095.1 GCA_022448765.1 Pseudomonadales bacterium | reverse complement strand
TAATACGCTACGGCATCTCGCAGTAGCGATTGCACTTGTTGTTATGGGAAACGGGTTTGCTGCCCATCACGGTACCAAAGCTGACGAGCACCAACCTTCAGAAACCGGAGGCTTAAGCATCGAGGATTTCCAACGAGCCAAAGTCGCAATAGGCAAGAGGGTTGAAAGCGGTCATATCACCAAGGAACAAGCGAAGACGCGTCTCCGTGAGATGCGCCGAATGATTGGGGGCGAGAAGTTCGAGGGTGACGCCTCTTGAGCCTGGTACACATCCAAAACTGACTCAAATTGCAGACGCTCTAGTTTATGTAGGTGGGTAAGGGGTGTGGTCTCCTGCCTACGGGTCATGTTTGGGAGTAGGGGAGAAAGCTTCCCTGGGGTATATTTTCCGCAGGGGGCTTCAAAATCCGTGCGCTACGTCGGTTAAAAATGGAGATACTGGGAATCACCGTTGAGTAAGTATATCTCGCGCCGATTGTTGCTCTTGTTTCCGACCCTGATCGGCATCATTACCGTCAATTTTTTTATTGTGCAATTAGCGCCAGGTGGTCCGGTCGATCAGATGATCGCTCAGCTCACCGGACAAGATCAGGGCGGTGCGGCAAGTCGGGTAGCTGGTGCCCAGGGCGCACCGCAAACTACGGGTCAATCGTTACAAACCCAGTTGGCGGGTGCCCAAGGGCTTGACCCGGAATTAATCGCTGCGATCGAGAAACAATTCGGTTTCGATAAACCCATTCAGGAACGCTATCTCATGATGGTGCGTGACTACCTGACGTTTGACCTCGGCAACAGCTACTTCCAAGACCGTCCCGTGCTGGAGCTCATTAAGGAGCGGTTGCCGGTATCGATTTCACTCGGACTCTGGTCCATGTTGGTCATCTATTTGCTCTCAATTCCCCTTGGGGTAGCCAAGGCGGTCCGTGACGGGACCCGCTTCGATGCGTGGACCAGTGGTGTGATTTTTGCTGGTTACGCGGTCCCGAGCTTTCTATTCGCTGTATTTCTGATTGTGCTTTTTGCCGGCGGGTCGTATCTCGACCTCTTTCCGTTGACGGGACTCACCTCGAATAACTTTGAAGACTTGACGGCGTTGGGCAAGATTGCCGATTACTTCTGGCACCTCGCGCTGCCAGTGACCGCTTTGACCATCGGTGGTTTTGCAACGCTTACGATGTTGACCAAGAACTCGTTCCTGGACGAGATCTCTAAGCAGTATGTGTTGACAGCGCGGGCGAAGGGGATAAACCAGAAGCGCGTGCTCTACGGTCACGTGTTTCGGAATGCCATGCTGATCGTGATCGCGGGTTTCCCCTCGGCTTTGGTCGGCATTCTCTTCACTGGGGCTCTGCTCATCGAAGTGATTTTCTCGCTTGACGGTTTGGGGCTCCTCGGATTTGAGGCCGTCTTACGCCGTGACTACCCGATCATGTTCGGCACCTTGTTTTGCTTCACGTTAGTCGGTCTTGTGATGACGCTTGTTGGCGACATCGTCTACACGCTCGTCGATCCGCGCATTGACTTTGAGACACGAGAAACTTGATGGATAAAGGGACTCATTCCCGCGGCATTCAAGCGACGGACGGTTACGTCGTTGTCGACGATATCAAGTCGCGCTTTCAATTCGCGCCGCTCACCCGACGTCGCCTCGCCAATTTCAAAGCCAACAAGCGCGGTTATTTTAGTCTTTGGATTATCGGTAGCATGATGGTTCTTAGCTTCTTCGCCGAGTTGATCGCCAACGACAAGCCCCTGGTGATGGGATTTGAGGGCGAGGTCTATTTCCCTGTGTTCGTGGTGTATCCGGAGACGGCGTTTGGTGGTGTGTTCGAGACCGAAGCCGTGTACCAATCGACCAAGGTTCAAGACCTCGTGAACGCAGGTGATGGCTGGATGCTTTGGCCCCCGATCCCGTTCAGTTACGACACGATCGATCTCCATACCGAAGGCGCGGTGCCGGAAGCCCCGAGCAGACGGCACTGGCTCGGTACCGACGACGTTGCCCGCGATGTCACCGCGAGGATCATTTATGGATTTCGATTGTCGGTGTTGTTTGGTTTAGCGCTGACGTTTTTCTCTTCCATCGTTGGTATTACGGTGGGTGCTACCCAGGGTTACTTCGGCGGCTTGGTGGATCTCATTGGCCAGCGTGTCGTGGAGATATGGGCGGGACTTCCGACGCTTTTCGTAATCATTATCTTGACCAGTTTGTTTGAACCGAACCCGATCGCGTTGCTCGTGCTGTTGCTGCTCTTTAACTGGATGGCACTGGTGGCCGTGGTGCGGGCCGAGTTCTTAAGAACCCGTAATTTTGACTACGTTAATGCGGCAAGAGCACTGGGTGAAAAGGATTTCATCATCATGTGGCGCTACGTACTCCCGAATGCCATGGTGGCCACTTTGACGTTTCTACCGTTCCTGTTGAATGGCTCGATCACGACACTCACGTCTTTGGACTTCCTGGGTTTTGGATTGCCCACAAGTTATCCATCGCTCGGTGAACTGCTGGCTCAAGGGAAAGCCAATATTCAAGCTCCGTGGTTGGGGCTGTCTGGTTTCTTTACCTTAGCCGTCATGTTGACTCTGTTGGTATTTGTCGGTGAGGGCGTCCGCGACGCGTTCGATCCCAGACGGTCCTTGACATGAGCGATCGCATTCTCGAAATCAACGACCTTTCGGTCGCATTTCGCGGTCAGGAAGCGGTGCATCGTATCTCCTTCCATATCGACCGTGGCGAGACCGTTGCGTTGGTGGGCGAGTCGGGATCTGGCAAAAGCGTGACAGCCCTCTCGGTGATGCAACTACTGCCCTATCAGTACGCGAGCCATCCCAGTGGGTCCATTAGCGTTGACGGACAAGAAGTGGTGGGACTCGACGAAGATGCGATGCTGAAGATTCGAGGTGATCGCATCGGTATGGTGTTCCAGGAACCCATGACTTCGTTAAATCCCTTGCACCACATAGAAAAGCAGATCGCTGAGATTCTATATGTGCATCGTGGCATGGGTTCGGCAGATGCACGCGCACGTGCCTTGGAGTTGCTGGAGCTCGTTGGCTTACCCGATGCTGAACGACGCCTGCGGTCCTATCCGCACGAACTGTCCGGTGGTCAACGCCAACGGGTCATGATTGCTATGGCACTAGCCAACGAGCCCGACCTTTTGATTGCGGACGAGCCCACCACGGCGCTCGATGTCACCATCCAGGCGCAAATCTTAAGTTTGCTGAACGAGCTCAAAACACGATTGAACATGGCGGTTTTGCTAATCACGCATGATCTTGGCGTTGTCCGGAAAATGGCCGATCGGGTCTGCGTTATGAGTGAGGGCAAGCTCGTTGAGCAGGCGCAAACGGAAACACTTTTCGTTAATCCGCAACACGATTACACCAAACACTTACTGGCGGCAGAACCCAGTGGCGTGCCGGTCGCCGCCGTCCCTGATGCACCTGTCGTCATGTCGGGTGAAAACATCGAAGTGACCTTTAATCTCGCCCAAGGGTGGTTTGCGAAACGGCGCCATTTAAAGGCTGTAGATCAAGTGCAAATTGTCGTACGTCAGGGGCAGACACTTGGTGTTGTCGGGGAATCGGGATCTGGCAAAACGACTCTCGCGATGGCGTTGCTTCGGCTGACGCGAAGTGACGGCGGTATTTACCTTGGGAACGAAGGGATCCATGGGCTGAAATCCGATGCGTTACGGCCGCTGCGTCGCGAGATGCAAATCGTCTTCCAGGATCCGTACGGTAGCCTTGCACCGAGGTTGTCCACCAATCAGATCATTGAGGCTGGATTGAAGATCCACCAGCCTGAACTAACAGCATCTGAACGGCGTGAGCGTGTCGCCGGCGTACTCCAAGAGGTGGGTCTCGATTCCGATGCTCAAGACCGCTATCCGCATGAGTTCTCGGGTGGCCAGCGACAACGCATCGCAATCGCGCGTGCCATTATTTTGCGCCCTAAGATCGTTGTGTTGGATGAACCGACATCGGCGCTTGACGTCTCGGTCCAATCACAAATTGTGGACTTGTTGCGTGATCTACAACGGCTCCATAACCTGGCCTATCTCTTTATCAGTCACGACTTAAAAGTCGTACGCGCTTTAGCCCATGAATTGGTCGTTATGAAGGACGGTAAGATTGTCGAGCAGGGCCCCGCCGAGAAGGTCTTTTCGGCACCGGAAACGGATTATACGAAAGCTCTCATGGCCGCCGCATTCGAACTTGAGACCGTATAACTCGGCTTCGCGAAGTTGCGGCAGCTGGAGCGCTAATAAAACAAAGACATCACACCCGACTGTTTACGTCATGCGATGAGCAATGCCGTGTTCACCCTATTGGCCGATCTCGATCCGCGATGCTTTCGTGTCGTCGTACCACCACCCATCGGGAAACGGAGGTCTATAAACCGCCAGATCGTCCCGTTCCGGTCGACCGAATTTGTTCCAGTAAACAACACGAAGGGGCGCTATCGCCTCGAGAGGAATCTGGTAGAACCTCCAGAGTAATACCCTGTCCAGGGCACGGCAGGCGATCGCCATTTCCTCCACGGTCCTCACCTTGACTGCCTCAGCGATCAAGGCGTCGACCACAGGATCCGCGATCCCGGCTATGTTGTGACTTAGGGATTGGGACGCCGATTGAGAATGAAAAAACATGGACAGGAATACGATCGGCGGCGCGAGAATGTCGCTCCGAATAATTCGCGCGTCGTAATCGAATTTCCGGTTTAGATTTGCGAACTGTGCAGCCTCCACCAGTCGTATCGAACCGGCGATCCCAAGCAGCTTTAAGGTACTGAGGAAAGGCAGAAGAGTACGCTTGTCCGCGGGATTCGCCGATAGGAATTCAATCTCGAACGGCTCGCCGGCGCTGTTGACCAGCACGCCATCCGCAATATGCCACCCGGCCTGTACCAGCAGTTCTCGGGCCCGTTCAAGAGAGGCGCGGCTGCGGCCGCTGCCAGTGGACCGCGGGAATTCGAAGGCCTCGGTAAACAGTTTTTTGGGCAGTTGCTCGCGAAATGGCGCCAGCAAGGCAAGCTCACCCTCGCCGGGTAATCCTCGCGCCTCAAGCGACGGCTCCCCGGAAAAATTACTGAGTGCCCGTTCGAGCAGGCCAAAGTGAAGCACCCGGTTCTCCCATTCAAAGTCCAAGGCGAGGGTCAACGCTTCCCGAACCCGCGGGTCCTTAAACTGTTCCCGACGGTTATTGAGGGCGATGACCCGATTGATACCGATTTCTGCTCGTTCTTCGAGGTGGTCCATCAGCAGCCAGCCCTTATCGCGGGCGGGAATGTCATACCCTGTCGCCCAGTAGCGCATGTCCGTCTCGATCCAGGTATCGAACAATCCCTTCCGAAACGCCTCCCGTGCAACGGTTGCATCCCGGTAAACGTCGTACTGGATCTGATCGAAGTTAAAGCGGCCCTTGTTGACGGGGATGTCTCGTCCCCAGTAATCGGGAACCCGTTCGTAACGGATATACCGTCCCCGTTTGACCTCGGCGATCCGGTAGGGACCGCTGCCCAACGGCGGTTCCAGAAAGGCCCGGGTCGGGTCCCGGCCTTCCCAGTAGTGGGCTGGCATGATGGGAAACCAACTTAAGGGAAAGAGGTTGGATATGGTTAGCTCGCTCGCAAGCCGCAAGGCTACTTCCCGCTCGTTTAGGATATCAACGGATTGTACCCACGAGAAATACTCGAGAAGCCATATGCTGGTTTGAATGAACTCGAGGCTAAACTTCACATCCCTGGCAGTGATCGGCATACCGTCGTGCCACCGAGCCTCTGGATGCAAGCGAATAAAGAGGGTGTGTTTGTCATCGGAAACCGCAAGTCCATCTGCCAGCTGGCCATAGAAGCTGCTCATCTCTTCGGCGCGTCTTGACACCAGGGAGTCGTAAAGCAAGTTCAAGCCCGGTGCCGCCACCAAATTGTCCGCGATCCGAGTCAGGGTATTGAAATCCGTCTGCGTCGATTGGACCAACACGCCCCCCTTGGGTGCATCGGGGTTAACGTAATCAAAGTGCGTAAAATCAGCGGGGTATTTCAGGTCGTGAAAAAACGAGATGCCGTGTTCGTACCTCGGTTCGGCGGATGCTGTAACCAGCGTCGTAGCGAGGCTCAAAAAAGCGATGCATTGCAGTAGCCGGGAGGCGGCTATGCGCATGTGCAGCTCAATTTGATATCTCGATGTGATCGGCCTTGACCGAGTCGTACCGCCAGCCATCCGGAAACGGCAACGTATACGTCGCCTCGGCCTCCCGCTGAGGTACGAACGCGAAGTGGTGAAAGTCGTGGGGATATTTCAATTCGTGGAGAATCGAGACGCCATGCTGAAACTCGAGTCGCGCCGGGTCGGCGCGACTCGCTGGACCCAGCAAGAGCAGCGTGGCAAGAACGCAAATTGCGGGGCTCGCCTGGGTTACCCTCGCCCGATGGGGTCGGGTAACTCAGGACCAAAGCTCAGAACCCCGGCCGCCAGCGGACCTGCAGCCCGATCCGCCGCGGTTCGGTGAGGCTGCCCATCATCTGCGACTCCTTGGGTGCCGTGTACGCTACGGGGAGGAACTCCACGAGGCCGATTTTATCGGTCACGTTCTGCACGTACCCGGTGACCGACCAGGCATCGTTCGCCGACGTCCAGGTTGCCCGTAAATCCCAGCGTTCATACCCCGGCATCTCGTAGAAATCGAGGTTGCCGATATCGGGATAACGCGAACCGGTATAGCTAAAGGTCGAGAGCAGCTGCAATCGCCCCCCGTTGGTGAGGGCTCGCTCGTGCACGAGCGTCAGAGCCGCCTTATGCGTCGGCTGCATGGGTAGCCGATTGCCGGTCACATCCTCCGGCTCCGGATAGGGAGCCGAGCCCGGCTCACCGGCAAGGGTCACGTACTCGTGGATCAGGAAATCGTTGTCCGGATTGCCACGGATGGCGGCCGAATGCGGGCCGAGGCTGGAGTCCTGGTAGTTGTAATAACCGTCCACGCGCCAGTGCTCGCTGAGCCAATACTCGGCGCTGAGCTCAAAGCCCGAGAGCTCCGTCCCGTCCACGTTGGCGGTATACTCGATGATCGGGGCGATGTGATGGGGCTCCAAGAAGCCGGCTGGCGCCTCCTGCAGCAAGAGAATCTGGTAGTTCTCGATCTCGCTGTGGTACACGGCGGCCGTTAACCGCAACCGATCGTCGGCGAATATTCCCTTGACACCCAGTTCAAAGTTTAGGTTGGTCTCTTCTGCGACGGGATCGGTGGGTGACGGCGGGTAGATCACCGATCCTTCGTCGTAGTTGAACGAGCCGGCGCGGTAGCCGGTGGAGAGGCGGCCATAGAACAGCTTGTTGTCAACCGGCGTGTACTCGACGCCGATATGACCGATGGTCTTGTCCCAGCTAACCTTTTCACCGGGCTGCAAATGACCGAACAAACGGGAGAGGTCCCAATAGACTCGTATGGGCACACCGGCAAACCCGAGGAAAGTCGACCCATCGAAACCGGGCCTGTCTTTTGTGTCCTTGGAATAACGCAGACCGCCTGACACGAGCCACTGCTCATTGATGCGGTAATCAGCGCTAAAGAACGCCGCTTGGGTTTCCGACGTATGCTGCGATAGGAGGTCAAACCTCTGGGTGTGATCGCTACCCGGCGGACAAGTGAAAATCAGATTTGGTATGTTCGAATCCACCCCAAACCCGAATTGATTGAGCATGTCCTGGCACGAGCCGAAGCCTATGGCTTGGGCCGCCTCTTCGGCGTTGAGAAAGCGGAAAGTAGAGCTGAAAGCGTCGATCGTCTGGATACGCGCGTTTTCGACGTCGTAGAAAAAGACACCTGTCACGAAATTAAACGGGCCGTCGAAGTTCGACAACAGTTGCAACTCGTGTGAGGTCTCCTCATACGGAAAAGAATACTTACCTCGCTCGTTCAAAAACGGCACCAGACCGTCGCTCGCCAGGGTAAGGTCATCCGCACTACTCACTCTGTTCGTATTGTCCATATCGCGACTGCTGCTTTGAAGAATATCCGCCCAACCGAAGTTGTAGCGCAGCGTAAGCGTCTCCGTGAGATCCCACATGGCATGAGCGAGTATCGTTTCGCGGTGGCTGTCCTGAATGCCCGGCGAGTTGACATTGGTAATGTTTTTCAAGTCGCCGCACTTAAACCCGGGAACGTTCGGCGGACAGTCAGCGTCGATGGACGGCACGGTGCCTTCGTACATGTACCAATTGTTCTGCTCGCACCCATTGATCTGGTAGGCCTGCGTCAGCCCGGGGAATTCGCTGCACTCGACGTTGCGAAAACGATCCGAAATGGAGATATGGGTGCGCGGTGCGCCCGTGTCCTCGACGTAGCCATAACGGAGGTTGATGTCCAAGCGATCGGTTTTGAGCCTGAGCTGCGGCGAGATACTGCGTTGATCGGGCTCGTCGTAGTCGCCGCCAAGGCCGATGTTTTCCTGCGCGCCGTCGCCCACGAGGTAGCCGCCGGTGATCCGGAAGCTGAGCCCTGCGCCTTCCAAAACACCACCTTGCAGGTTTGACAAAATGTCGATCGGCCCGCCGAACGCGAAGTTCATCCGCTGCGTCATTTGATCGGTGACCTCCGCGATGACCAGCGCATCCCACTCATCGGTGGGTTTCTTGGTGTAATAGTTGATAGCGCCGCCGATGGAGTTTCGGCCGCGCATCGTACCCTGGGGCCCACGCAGCACCTCAACGCGTTCGAGGTCGAACAGGTGCGCGTGCAGACCGTACTCAGCGATGGTGAATACACCATCAACATAGGTTGCGACTGCCTCGTCGCGCGAGATGTCGACGCCGGCATTGGACCCGCCGCGGGCGGTTCCCATGCCGCGAATGGTGGTGCCGTGGCCGTCCCCTCCGTTAGGATCACCGAACTGCAATCCCGGCACGAGTTGCTCCAGATCCATGAAATTTTGGATCCCCAGTTCGTCGATCTTGGTGTCGTCCAAGGCGGTCATGCTCATCGGTACATTGAGGATGTTCTCCTCGCGCCTTTCAGCGGTGACGATGATTTCCTCGGTGATGCGCGTGAAAGATTCTTCGGCGGCTTGAGAGGTCGTGGGTATGATGGTGGCGACGAGTGCGGCTATGAGTGCTGCGCCAACACGATCAAAAGGTCCAAAAGACATGGTGCCTCCTTGCAGTTAGTCGGGATGCATAGATACCTCTCGGGAAAAAGTCCTTCCAAGCTGCTACTACCTCTTGTTCCTGAAGACTTAGACTTTAGGTACCAAATCCAT
>JAKUTI010000094.1 GCA_022448765.1 Pseudomonadales bacterium | reverse complement strand
TCAAGCGCTGGAAAAACCGCTTCGCCACGGATACCTTCCGGTTCAAGTGACAGTGGAGCGCGTGGAGGCTGGGCAAAGACGATTGTATTACCCGCGATGACGACGCTAACCACGGCGATGAGAAGTTGGACGAAACAACGAAGATGCCGCATGAGTTTTCCTGCTGGGGAATTGGTGTTAGGGAAACAGAGACCGGGAATCGCCGGTCGAGCGACTCCCGGAACGGAAATAGCTAGTTGTTGTTGTCGGCGGACTCGCGCGCTTCCACAAGTTCGTCATATTCCTCGTCAGTGAAATACGTCACGTTGACCCACGCATGTGCCATTTCATCAACGGTTCGGTCACCATATCCCACCCATACATTTGGGTCTGGGTTTGCACGATTGGCTGCGGTGTTGTCGTGCCACGCGGTTACCTTCATAAGCGTACCTTTGGGGAGCAATGGCGCGACATTATCAGTGTACTGATACGTGTTATGCCAATTGAAATTGAAATCGCCCACGTGGCTTAAGATTTCACGACGTCCAGTTGGCAGGATCGCTTCTATCGCCATGGCCTTGCCTCGAAGGTGCATATGTGGCTGGAAGCTTTCGATGCGTGCAGCGCGTTTCAGTGGAAAATATCCTTCTGTGACGGCGATCGAGTTTGGTTCTATATCCAAACTTCCGCCACCTGTCGCGCCCATCAGATGTAAGACCTGTCTGTTTTTCGGTTCTTCACCTTTCGGGTAAAAGTAGACACCGAGTCTCACATTGTCAGTGATTTCTTCGCCACTGGCAGAATAATGGACGTCCCAAATAATGCGAGAGTCTGGGAGCATAAGGACCCCACTGTCAGGTCGCATCACGCGCCCTTCTTTTCCGACGGCCCATTCCATGAACAGCCCTGAGTTGGCGAGCGGGTCATTGTCAGCGGTGGCATTTGGATTTTGGAGCAGCGGATCAGTCTCGTCCTGTTCAAGTCGGGCGATGACATGGTGTGTAATCTTTCGACCGGCTTCCGTTCCTGGGCGAACTTCGATCGCACGAACCCATCGAGGTTCGGTTAACCCGGTTTCAGAAATCGGTTTCCACCAGGCATCATTCGATTCAGCGGGCATGGTGAACGGATCAGATTCAATGATAAGGTCGGGTGGCCCACCAAACCGGTCGGCAAGATACCATTTCGCTTGGTCTGGCCACTCAAGAGCCGCTGGCATATCAGCAGGGTTCCCGCGCGGTGCGCCGCCATCGACCCAGCGGACAACGATGTCGATTTCGGTATCAGTTAGCGAACGGTCGTTTTTGAAGTCAGAGATGCCGACCGTGCGGTCTATATGCCACGGTGGCATCTGGCGAGTTGACACACGGTCTTTGATCGAACGGGCCCATGGCCGCGATTCTTGATAGGTAACCAGTGACATCGGCGCAATGGAGTTAGGTCGGTGACACGCTTCGCACTTGGCCTGGAAGATTGGAGCGACGTCTTTCGAAAATGTCGGCACTTCGTCTTCGGCCGCGAAAGTCGTTCCAGCCCCAAAAACAGCTAGCGAAGACGTTAAAACTACAAAAAATAGCGCACCGTGAAATTTGCCTAACATGGTCGTTTCCCTTTCGTTCTTTGTTCGCAAAGAGGCTTAGCATGCGCCCCTAAGGAGACAGCTACATTCTAATTGGCTTTTCAGTGAATCTCCATAAAAGATCATTTGTTCATAAACTAATAATGACTGTGCGAATACCTTTCGTTTATTTCGGTTCCTTTAGACGTTTCGGCAAGCGGTCGCATTCGCTTATTCCGGTTGCTGTACTGATCCTGGTCGTTCTCGTCGGGGTGGGGTCATTGTCCGGTCAACGTGGTGGAGCATTTCGTGCATCTCGGGACCATCCAGCAATCCGGTATACCGATGGACAGGTCGAGAACGTGGTCGTTGACCTCAATGCCGATCTTCAATCAGGCGCGGCCAGTTTAAGTTATGACGAAGTGAGTGGGTATCTCCCGTCAGTACTTGATTTTCTAAATGTACCGACTGAGTCTCAACTGCTAGTGTTTTCGCCAACCAGTCTCCAAGCCGACTTGATTCGGTTCGATAATCCGCGCGCGGTCTTTTTTGCTGATGACATTGCGGTTGGATGGGTGCGTGGCGCGGAGGTTCTGGAGTTAGCCGTTCAAGACCGACAACAAGGGACGGTCTTCTACACACTGACTCAATCGGAAGTAGACCGACCGCAGTTTGAACGCCGCGAAAATTGTCTGGCGTGTCATTTGTCTTGGGACACGCTTGGTGTGCCGGGTCTCCAGGTGCTCAGCATGTTTCCGATGCCGAAGGATAAGAATGCGTATGCAAGTGGACATGTTACTGACCACCGGAGCCGCTTACAGGACCGCTGGGGTGGTTGGTATGTTACTGGCGCTCACGGCGGGGTCGCACACATGGGAAACGTGGAAGTAGTTGATGTTGATGATCCCCAAGCCACATTCGGTGTTATCCCCGATGTGCGTCCGTCCATGGAGGGTGCTTTTGATTTAGCGGGTTATCCTTCCTCTCATAGCGATATTGTTGCCCTCATGGTGCTTGAGCATCAGGCGCACATGGCCAATCTCATTACACGTCTTAGCTGGGAAGCCAGGCGTGTTGAGCACCGCGAATCAATGACTGTGCCCTCAGATCGCGGACGGAGCACGGATGATGGTCGGTTTAACGAACTTGTCGATGAGGCCGCTCTTGAATTGGTTGACTATTTGTTATTCGTTGATGAGGCACCAATGCCGAGTGGTGTCGCTGGCACGTCCGGGTTTGACTCGGTCTTTTCCGAGCGTGGTCCATTTGATCAACGTGGACGGTCACTGCGTGAATTCGATCTTGAGGAACGCTTATTCCGGTATCCGTGCAGTTACATGATTTACACCTCATCGTTTGATGCACTTCCCGCTCGTGCACTCGAAGCAGTGTTTGCGAGATTATGGGCTGTGCTCTCTGGTGAGGTGACTGAGGCGCCCTACGATCGCTTGTCGTATGCCGAGAGGCAGGCAATTGTGGAAATCCTCATCGATACGAAAACGAACCTTCCAGACTATTTTGTTCCGTTATCGGCTACTGCTCGCTGACCTCGCACCTAGGCGTCGGTGCGTTACGAGATAAGTGTTGCCGCGAGAGAGTCAGCCCACAATCAGACCACGCCGTACGCGAGCATCGCGTCAGCCACTTTTTCAAACCCCGCAATGTTTGCGCCGCGCACGTAATTAATAAAGCCGTTGTCGTCGGTTCCATGCTCACGACATTTGTCGTGGATATTACGCATGATTGTTTTTAAACGACCATCAACTTCGTCACGCGACCATGAGATACGAAGAGCATTCTGACTTTGTTCAAGGCCTGATACGGCAACACCGCCTGCGTTTGCGGCCTTTCCAGGTCCGAACAAAATCTGTTTATTGAGAAACAAGTGTGTTGCATCGAGCGTGCATGGCATATTGGCACCTTCGGCGACAGCAATAAGACCATTCGTTACCAGTGTTGACGCATCATTGGCGTCAAGTTCATTTTGAGTTGCGCACGGTAGCGCAAGTTGACACGCGACACCCCACGGACGTTCCCCCTCGTGAAAGTCACAACCAAAATGATCTGCATATTCACGAATGCGACCGCGACGCACCTCTTTGAGGTCCTTTAGCCAGGCTAGGCGTTCTTCGTTAATCCCATTTGGGTCATAGATATACCCGCTTGAATCTGATGCGGTGACGACTGTTGCGCCGAGTTCATTTAGTTTTTCGATGCAATACAGGGCGACATTCCCGGACCCAGAAACAGTTGCAACTTTTCCAGCGATGTCTTCGTTTTGCGTTGCCAACATGTTCTGCATGAAATAAACGGCACCATATCCGGTCGCTTCGACACGCACTAAACTGCCGCCAAAAGCTAAACCCTTCCCTGTGAGAACACCAGTAAAACGGTTGGCCAGTCGCATGTATTGACCAAACAAAAATCCAATCTCACGACTTCCAACACCGATATCCCCTGCCGGAACGTCGGTGTCTTCTCCGATATGTCGGTGAAGTTCCCTCATCATGGCTTGGCAGAAGCGCATGACTTCATTCGTACTTTTTCCACGCGGGTTGAAATTGGATCCGCCCTTGGCCCCACCCATGGGTAGGCCAGTGAGGCTGTTCTTGAAGATTTGTTCAAAGCCAAGAAACTTCAGCACACTTTGGGTCACGGTGGGATGAAACCTGAGCCCGCCTTTGTATGGACCGATCGCATTGTTAAATTGGACGCGCCACGCCCGATTGGCGCGGATGTGGCCTGTGTCGTCCTGCCACGTAACCCGAAATGTGATGATCCGGTCGGGCTCGGTAAGTCGTTCCAAAATCTGTGCCTCGTCATATCGAGGATTTACCAACACATACGGAATTAATGATTCGGCCACTTCCCGTACTGCTTGTTGAAACTCAGGTTCGCCTGGGTTTCGCTTTGCAAGTCCGGACATAAAGTGTTCGAGTTTCTGCTTTGCAGCGTTATCACTGGTCATCAAGGTCTTTCGAGTGGCATCGGTTCTTGGTTTACCTAGGTCAACAGGATTCGTTAGTTACTGTCAGATTTTTTTAGCATTGCAGCTAGGTCTCTCGCGGTTCCGGGGAGGCGGTCATCACCGAGACTGAGCATCCACGCTGGGTATGGCACCGGCGTTGCACTTACTTCGTCTAATTGAGCCGTTTCTTCTTTGGTCAATTCCAGATCGATCGCACCGAGATTGTCGTCGAGCTGCTCCATCCTTTTTGCTCCGATGATAATGCTGGTGACAGCGCGTTTTGCCAGAAGCCAGGCGAGTGCAACTTGTGCCACGGAGGCGTTATGCGCTTGGGCAATTGGTCGCATCGCATCGATGATGTCGAATACGTGGCTCTTGTCGATCGGAGGAAAATCAAACGATGTTCGTCTGGCATCGGCATCATTCGACCCGTCACGTGTAAATTTTCCTGAGAGGAACCCCCCGGCTAATGGACTCCAGACGAGAAGGCCAAGGCCTTGGTCGTCGATAAGTGGGATGGTGTCTCGTTCGATGTCACGCCCGGCCAGAGCGTAATAGGACTGTGTACAAATGAACGATTCGAGGTTCTGTTGCTGGGAAATCCCTAATGCTTTCATGAGTTCCCATGCTTCGAGATTTGAGCAGCCAATGTAGCCGACCTTTCCTGCTTTGACAAGATCAGTGAGCGCGCGAAGCGTTTCTTCGATGTGTGTTTCGGGGTCGGCACGGTGTATTTGGTACAAGTCGATGTAATCAGTGCCGAGTCGCTTCAGACTTGCGTCGCACGCTCGTATGATGTGTAGTCGAGACAGTCCCACCTCATTCGGGCCTTTGCCCATTCGGCCGCGGACTTTGGTTGCGACTACGACGTCGTGTCGTTTGTCTCGGAGTGAGCGGCCAAGAATTTCTTCAGAGTCTCCGGTTGAGTAGACATCCGCCGTGTCAAAAAAATTAATTCCGGCGTCAATCGAACGGTTGACCAGCGCGTCCGCTTCCTTCTGGCGAAGTGCACCGATCAATTCCCATTCCGTGCCGAACGTCATGGCGCCCAGACAGAGTTCAGAAACGTACACACCGGTGTGTCCTAGACGTCGATATTTCATGAGTACATTGTAGTCTTCTGTTTGCGTTGAAATCGCCATTGATTCTTATTGAAAACTTATTCGCTTACAGTAAAAAACTGATTACAATGGAAATACCCCTTCGTTAGGGCAAGCAGGATCGTCCGAATGACACTACGCGTCTTCGCGGTTGCTACGGCGTTTCTTTTTCCCTTACAGACCATTGACATCACGACCGTCCTTAATAACGCCACTGCGTATGTTGAACGTTACGAGCCAGCCCTTGGCTTGGTAATTGCGGAGGAGGAATACGACCAGCGAGCTCCCGTAACAGATCTCGCATTTCGGGCTGCGGGGGCCCCGTCCGGTAGTCGGTATACCAGCTCCACCGGTCGTCGTTCACTCAGGGCTCGTCAGGAGTTTCACGAGCGACGGACAAAGGCGGACTTTCTTATGATGCGATTACCGACGGCTGACAATCAGTGGGTTGGTTTTCGCGTAGTAGTCGAAGTTGATGGGCGTGAGGTCCGTGATCGGATGGACCGCGTGCAGGAAGTTTTGACGCGACCAACGGAATCCGCGATTGCACAGTGGCGCGCCATGGCAGACGAAAGCGCTAGATTTAACTTGGGTGATGTACTGCGCAGTACAAATGTTCCAACGTTTGCTTTGGTCGTACTGCATCAAGAGCATCGCGACCGGTTTGAATTTAAACATGTTGATGATGACCAGATCGAAGGTCGACGGGTGTGGGTAATTGAATTTAAAGAGGTGCGTGGTCCGACACTGATTATCGATCCGATAAAGGGGATTAACGTGCCTACCCATGGTCGTCTGTGGGTGGATCCGACGGATGGCCTAATTGCTCGCTCTGAGATGAAGACCGGCCGCCCGGAGGGCGAACTTGAATCAGAAATTACGGTTCGCTATCAACCTCAGACAGAGCTTGGTGTGTGGGTACCGCACGACATGCGAGAAAGTTATAAAAGTCGAGGTCAAAATTTGTTCGAGGGGCATGCCCGCTACTCGGATTATCAGCGTTATGGCGTGAGTGTCGAAGAAGAGGTGCCAATTGACGATCAAGACCCCTCACGGTCAGGACGCTGAAGGGCTGGTCGCGTCAACGGTTGTTCCACTGGTCGAGCATCCACTCTCCGGCCTTTTGTAGTGCAGGCACGTAGCCACCCATTGAGTAATGACCTACGTTTTCCAGTGCCGTAAAGGCGACGCGCCCTTCTTGCTCCAGGGTTTGCGCGGCCTCTTCGGCTGGTCCGAATGGAACGACGTCATCCGCTCTGCTATGGATGATATGGACGGGCATGTCAGCAACCGCCGTGACGTCATCATCGCCAGGTGAGCCAGCGATCGGGATGGCCCCGGTGAAGAAATCTGGATGCTGTGTGGCGAAAAACCACGTGCCTCTTCCGCCCATGCTGAAACCCGTAACCAGAATACGCGAGCGGTCCACGGCATAGTTGTCAATGACCTGCTGAAGAAGATCCATGACGGCGCGGTCTGCGGTGTCGTCTGTCCAACGACGAATGGGAGCATCCGGGGCGACAATGATTGCATCCCAGTCACGGAGTGCCGGCTCGAAGATTCTTCTCATGTTGGTGCTGCCGTAATAAGAGCCTTGCTTTCCGCCCGGATGGAGGGCCAGCACGAGAGGACGGGGTTCTGTTTCGTCGTAGTTTGCGGGGATCGAGAGTGCGTATGGCATTTCGCCACCGCCTTCGATCTTAAATACTAGGTGCTCAATAACAGGTTGTTCACCCGTTTGGACGAGCATTCCGAGTGTCACGGCGAGTAGCAGAGTTCTCATGAGCCTCTATCATAGACAGTTCATGAAGGTACGTACGCGATTTGCCCCGAGTCCGACCGGATATTTGCATATTGGTGGTGTGAGGACTGCTCTGTTTAACTGGCTCTTTGCCCGCCACCACGGTGGCCAGTTTATCCTCAGGATTGACGATACCGACCACGAACGTAACGTGGCAACGGCCCTCCAGCCCATTCTTGATGGTTTTCGTTGGCTTGGTATTGATTGGGATGAGGGCCCGGATGTCGGTGGTCCGCATGCACCCTATTTCCAGTCACAGCGGTCAGACCGATATGAACAAGCGGTTACTGAACTTCTTGAGCGTGGCGTGGCATATCGGGATTACGCTACGGCGGAGGAAACGAATGTAGAGCGCGAGTTGGCGCAACAATCAAAGAAACGTTTTATTTACAGTCGACGCTGGATGGCAGAAACGGAGACAGAGGCTGCCGCTTTTGAGCGTGAGGGGCGCCGTGCTGTCGTCCGTCTGAAAATGCCACGAGAGGGGCGTTGTGAGTTCGATGATGTGGTTCGTGGGCATGTCCAATTTGAATGGGAACTCGAACAAGACCATGTCATCAGGCGTGCCGATGGCAGTTATCTGTATCACCTGGCCAGCACGGTTGATGACCATGATTTTGAAATAACGCACGTCAAACGAGCCGTTGAGCACCTCTCCAATACACCTCGGCAAATCTTTATTGCGCAAGCACTCAATTACGACCTGCCTCGCTACGCACATCTACCCTACGTAGCCGAACCGGGAAGTAGTAACAAACTGAGCAAGCGAAAACTTACTAAGTATCTTAAGCACGATGAGTTCGGAACAATTTATACCCATGCGGCAGACATTATGACGACGCTTGGTGTGTCCATTGATCCTGAATCGTTCAATCCGGTACTCGTTGATTTTTATCAACGCGTTGGCTACAGACCAGAGGCTCTTGTTAATTACTTGTTGTTGCTAGGGTGGTCACTTGACGATCGGACGGAACACTTTTCTCGGGATGAGATGGTGAAACGTTTTACGTTAGAACGGGTTAATCAGTCTCCAGCGAGTTTTGATCCTCAGAAAATGATGGCCTTTGAAGAGCGATGGATGCAGGCGCTTCCCCTTGATGAGAAAGTGGCAGTTGTGGCGCCTTTTCTTGCCCAACTGGGTCTGTTGTCACCGGTCTTGTCATCAGAGGAGAAGGCACGACTACATGCGGTCGTGGTTGCGGCTGGGGATCGATTGAAGGTTGCAGCTGACATTGTCAACTATTTAGAATTTTTTGTGGACGACACTGCTTTTCCGTATGACCAAAAAGCATTTTCAAAAAGACTACGCAGTGAAGGGGCCGCGGAGAGACTTCTCGAATTTCGTCATGCGCTGGAGCCCCTCACTCAATTTACTGCCGAAACAATTGAGGCAGAAATGCACAATTTTGTGGCGACTAATAACATCAAGATTAGCGCGATTATTCATGCCGTTCGGATTGCCGTAACGGGTAAAGCTGTCGGGTTTGGTTTATTTGAAGGCATGGCGGTCCTTGGTCGGAACGCTTGTCTCGTTAGAATTGATAGAGCCTTGGCGCTTGTAACCAACAAGGACACACCGTGACAAGTAAGAACCCACCCAAAACAGTGTTGGCGGATGATGCAGAGTCACCGGGACTCGATTTCATCAGACAGAGTGTGCACGATGACCAGAAGGCAGGTGTTCACAACCGTCGTGTACATACACGGTTTCCTCCGGAACCGAATGGCTATTTACATATTGGGCACGCAAAAGCGATCTGTCTTAGTTTTGGGATTGCTGAGGAACACGGCGGACTCTGCAATCTACGGATGGACGATACAAACCCGGAAACGGAGGACCAGGAGTTTGTGCGCGCCATCGAACAGGACGTCCGGTGGCTGGGTTTTGATTGGGGCGACAGATTTTATTACGCCTCGGACTACTACGAACGTTTATACGACTGTGCTGTGACATTAATCCAAAAAGGTTTTGCCTACGTCGATGACCTTCAGGGTGACGAGG
>JAKUTI010000093.1 GCA_022448765.1 Pseudomonadales bacterium | reverse complement strand
CGGTTTCACAGCGGTCCGACGGTTAATCGCCGTTCAGGGCCCGTCTAAATAGGAAAACACTCCAAGCTGACGTGGCCGTCTTCGATACGGGTAAGCCAGCCACAACGGTTCCAATCGCCGAGCACGTACCTGGTTTTCGAGTCGTCCATTCGATGAATCGCTGGGCGATGAGTGTGCCCGTGTATGAGCACATCACATTCGTTTTCTTCCATTACGGATAAAACGACTTCTCCGGTCACGTCCATGATGTTTTGAGACTTATTCGCATTTGACCGACGACTTTGCTGACGCATTTCACTTGCGAGGTTGATGCGTTCTTGCAATGAGCGGTTAAGGATGTTGCTTTGCCAATCTGGTGATCGGACTAACGTCCGCATTTGCTGATACGCCTCGTCCTTCGTACAGAAAGCGTCTCCATGCGATAACAGAAATCGTACACCCGCGACTTCAATCGTGGTCGGATCGTCGATAAGACAAGCACCGGTGTCGCTTGCGAATTTCTCCCCGATAAGAAAATCACGGTTGCCATGCATGAAGTATATGGCGGACCGTTTCGCACAATTTGCGAGGATTGTGCGGATCGTGTTCGCAAATTCGCTATCGTCGTCGTCGCCAACCCATGCCTCCACCAAATCGCCTAGGATGTAGATGGCGTCTACGTTTTTCGATTCACAAACCAGCAAATTTCTAAGAGCGTCGAGCCTCGTTGGAACAGTGGCATCGAGGTGAAGGTCCGATATGCATATTAGACTCAAGATGAAATCGTCTCCGCCGCTTCCATCAAATTTTCGAGTATGGACACCCGAGTCATCGGTCCAACGCCGCCGGGGACCGGGGTTAACCAGCCCGCCACTTTGACTACGCTGTCGAAATCAACATCTCCCCGAAGCGATCCATCTGATTGACGCTCGATCCCAACGTCAATAACTATCGCGCCAGGTTTGACCCAATCGCCTTTGATCAGCCCGGCGACCCCGGTCGCACTAACTACGATGTCCGCGGAAGCGACGTGAGATTTCGTATCGCGCGAAAATCGATGGCAACTAGTTACGGTACAACCCGCACGCAATAGTTCAAGACAAGCGGGACGACCGACATGATTGGATGCACCGACGACGGTCGCATCGAGTCCGCGAATTGGAACGTCGGTTCGATCCAACAGTGACATGATTCCCTTCGAAGTGCAGGATCGTATTGCCGGCTCACGTAAAGTCAGCATACCGAGATTGTATGGGTGAATTCCGTCGACGTCCTTGTCGGGATTGATGGTTTTGATCACGGTTAATGGATCAATTTGAGGAGGTAAGGGCAACTGAACCAAGATTCCATCGATTCTCTCATCAGAGTTAAAGTCCTGTAGATAAGAGACGACCTCTTTTTCGGAGACAGATTCGTCTAATCTTCGAATCTCGGTATGGAAGCCCACTGCTTCGCAGTCCTTCTTTTTTAGGCGCACGTAGACGTGGGAGGAAGGGTCGTTGCCCACGATAACGATTGCTAGTCCCGGTGGACGATACCCCTCGACGGCGCGGTCTCGCGTGCGTCTTGCAATCTCATTTTTTATGGACTGCGCAATCGCTTCTCCATCGAGAATTGTTGCGGACATTGGGGGCCTCTCGCAAAACTAAGCTGGCGAACGTCGAACGGGACTTTATGTGAACTGTCGTTACTGGTAAACAAGTGAAACGAAGTGTGGTCAATCATCGATGACATCAACGACAGCTCGTTTCGTAAACGCTGCCCGCAGCGCAAGACTCGGTGGTGACATGTATGATAGGAACCATCCAGCGGGGTATAGCGCAGTCTGGTAGCGCGCCTGCTTTGGGAGCAGGATGTCGGGAGTTCAAATCTCTCTACCCCGACCAAACGTTGTTAATGTTCGATCTTTTTGCGCCTGTAGCTCAACGGGATAGAGCATCGGCCTTCTAAGCCGAGGGTTGAAGGTTCGAGTCCTTCCAGGCGCGCCACTCAATTGCTGAAGCAGTAAAGAAAGGTGGGGTACCCTCGCGATCCGATCCATGTTTTCTGATAGTCTTTTGCGCCCTCAAGAATAGAGATTCCGGACTTTATCGATGTGGACACCCCAAGAAAGAGATCGGCTCTAGAGCTATTAGAGGATCTGGAATTGTCGAAATTAGATTCAATGGTGGATGTAGCTCAGCTGGTAGAGCTCCGGATTGTGGTTCCGGCGGTCGTGGGTTCAAGCCCCATCATCCACCCCACTTCAAGATAAATAGGTCTCATGGAAGTCTCGATAGAAACGACTGGAGGGCTCGAACGCCGGCTAAAAATTGCGGTTGAAGGGGAGTCTTTTGAGCAGCGCATCAACGAAAGACTTAGAGAAACGACCCAGCGGGTAAAACTGGATGGCTTTCGACCCGGCAAGGTTCCGCTTAAAGAAGTACGACGTCGTTTTGGAGCCTCCATACGCCAAGAAGTTGCTCAGGAAATGATTCAGTCAAGCTATATGGAAGCGCTACAACAAGAGGAACTTGCACCCGCAGGATCTCCAGCGCTAGACGTGATCAACATGGACGTTGGGGGCGATCTTGAATTTACAGCGACTTTCGAGGTATTCCCGCTGTTCGAAGTGTCGGATCTCAGTCAGGTTTGCGTTAAAAAGCCTGAGGGTGGCGTTCAAGAGGAGGATCTGGACGCAATGATTGAACGCTTACGGCAAGAAAGAAAACACTTTCATGAAACGCAACGTCTGGTCGAAATTGGAGACCGCTTGACGGTAGATTTTGTGGGCACTATTGCTGGTGAGTTGTTCGAAGGAAGCACGGCGGAAGACGTTGCTTTTCTCGTCGGCGAGGGCCAGATGATTGAAGACCTTGATGTCGGTGTTAGAGGAATGAATGTCGGAGAAAATAAGCTTATCTCCGTTAAATTCCCTGACGAATATCAAGAGGAGAAATTGCAAGGTAAGGAGGCGGTGTTCGATTTGACTGTCAAGAAAATCGAAGCTCCTCATTTGCCGGATTTGGACGAGCAATTCTTTTCAAGTTTTGGTATCGAGGAAGGAGGTGATGAGGCTTTTCGAAGCCAAATACACGAAAACATGGAGCGCGAGTTGAAAGCGGCAGCTCGCGGTCAGGTGAAGCGCCAAGTTTTGGATGGACTTGCGGAGATTCACGAATTTCAGCTCCCAAGATCTCTTGTCGAGAGTGAGTCAGAAACACTGCGAACACAAATGCTCCAGCAGTTACGAATAGATCCCACGTCAGATAAGCCGCAGTTACCGTCTGATCTTTTTGTGGAGGAAGCTGAAAAAAGGGTCCGCATCGGTCTCGTCGTGAACCGTATCGTAGAAACGTGCGATCTAAAGGTGGATGAAGATCGCGTGCGAGAGCGCGTAGACGAGCTTTCGAAACCCTATGACCAGCCAGAACAAATCGTGAATTGGTATTATTCAAATGAAACACAGTTGCGGCAAATACAACTCTCGGTTCTTGAAGATCAGGTTGTCGACCACGTACTAGAAGTGGCTCAAGTCGAGGTGCTCGATAGTGACTACACCAATATTGTGTCAGGGCGGGCCACCATGCCCGATCCAGAAAATTCGGTTGATCAAACAGACGGAAAAGGCTCGGACGACGACCAAACGGAGGTAACGTGAACGACGATTTTGCTATGCCAAATAGAAGCTTGGGCTTGGTACCGATGGTGCTGGAACAGAGTGCCCGAGGTGAACGCTCTTACGACATATACTCGAGACTTCTGAAAGAACGCATCGTTTTTCTTTGTGGGCCTTTGGACGACATCGTTGCGAATCTGATTGTGGCTCAACTCTTGTGGTTGGAATCAGAAAACCCCGACAAAGACATACACCTATACATTAATTCGCCCGGAGGGTCGGTAACGGCAGGCTTGTCCGTTTACGACACGATGCAATTCGTTCGTTGCGACATTGCCACCATGTGCGTTGGGCAAGCGGCCAGCATGGGCGCATTCTTGCTGGCGGCGGGAGCTCAAGGAAAACGCGTCGCGCTTCCAAACTCCAGGATGATGCTGCATCAGCCATCTGGCGGATCTCAGGGGGTCGCCGCAGATATAGAGATTCAAGCTCGTGAGATTGTCCTGATAAGGACGCGGTTGAATGAAATCCTTGCTGCACATACGTCGCAGACCATTGAAAAGATTGCCGAAGACACTGACCGGGATTACTGGATGAATCCTGAAGAGGCACTTCAATATGGTTTGGTCGACACCGTGCAACATGCGCGAAACGGAAGCGATGCAGAGGCCTAAATCCCCCTCAAATAAGAACGATCAACGTAGAGAAGTTGCGGGCTAGAGGCATAAAACTTGCAAATTATGGTTTCAGACAGCATGGTAAGAGCCGCTTTCTAAGGGCGAAAAGTTCGTATGGCAGACGACGACAACAAAGGCGACGACTCAGGGAAACTTCTCTACTGCTCCTTCTGTGGTAAGAGTCAACATGAGGTTCGAAAGCTGATTGCCGGACCTTCGGTGTTTATTTGCGACGAATGCGTGGAACTATGTAACGACATCATTCGGGAGGAGGTCCAGGAAAGTGCTGAGGTAAAGGAAACAACAAAGTTACCTGTACCCACTGAGATTAAAGGCATCCTGGACGAATATGTGATCGGTCAGGAGCATGCAAAAAAAGTACTTTCCGTCGCCGTCTATAACCACTACAAGCGGCTCAATTACAGCGGTACCAAGGATGAAGTCGAGCTGTCGAAATCGAACATCCTGCTGATCGGCCCGACCGGGTGCGGGAAAACGTTGTTGGCGGAAACACTTGCCAGACTCTTGGATGTACCGTTTACCATAGCGGATGCGACGACACTCACGGAAGCGGGTTATGTGGGTGAGGACGTTGAAAATATCATTCAAAAGCTACTGCAGAAGTGCGACTACGATGTTGAACGGGCGCAAGTGGGCATTGTTTACATCGATGAGATCGATAAGATTTCACGCAAATCTGATAATCCATCTATAACTCGCGATGTGTCCGGTGAAGGGGTTCAGCAAGCGCTCCTAAAACTCATTGAGGGGACTATCGCTTCTGTACCGCCACAGGGTGGTCGTAAGCATCCCCAACAAGAGTTTTTGCAGGTGGATACGGCCAATATTTTGTTCATATGTGGTGGCGCTTTTTCAGGCCTCGATAAGGTGATTTTGGATCGATCAGATCAAAGTGGGATCGGATTCTCCGCTGAGGTCAGTGGACAAGAAGAATTAAAGAACATCGGCCAAACGCTGCGAAAGGTTGAACCTGAAGATCTGATTAGATACGGCCTGATTCCAGAGTTTGTCGGTCGGCTGCCCATTGTAGCGACCCTAGAAGAGCTTGATTCGGATGCATTGGTTAAGATTCTCACCCAGCCTAAGAACTCGTTGACGAAGCAATACGAAAAGCTCTTCGACATGGAAAGTGTCGAGGTCGACTTTCGACAGGACGCACTGGTCGCTATTGCTAAAAAGGCGATGGAACGCAAGACTGGTGCTCGAGGCCTACGGTCTATTCTCGAAGAGGTGCTATTAGAGACGATGTATGACCTTCCGTCTTCGGAATCGGTTTCCAAGGTGGTCGTTGACGCAAGCGTTATCAATGGTGAAAGCGAGCCGATGCTAATGTACGAGAATCCTGAACAAGCTAAAGCTATGCCAGAGGAATAAGGTATTTCCTGTAAGTATTGGTATTTTCTAACTTGGATTGCGACCTTTTTCCTCTGAACCTTTTTCATGATGCGCGCGACGTTCCTTTGGTACTAGGGGGAATCGGTGACAGTTGAATCGAACCTGCTTGACGATCTGGCACTAGTTCCACTTCGCGATATGGTTGTGTTTCCCCACGGCGTACAACCGTTGTTTGTGGGCACAACGCGCTCGATAGCAGCACTCGACTATGCGATGGCAGGAGACAAACAGGTCTTTTTGGTCAGTAAACGAGAGTCTGATACGGAACAACCGGACGAAAGTGATCTCTACGAGGTGGGAACTGTTGCCACACTGTTGCAACTTCTCAAGCTTCCTGATGGAACAATCAAAGTTCTCGTCGAAGGGGGCAGTCGTGCGGCAATTCGCGGGTTCAGCGATGACGGCGAATTTCTGATGGCGACGGTGGAGGAATTAGAGCCTCCCGAACTTGACGAGCCCGAGCGAGAGGCGACGAATCGATCGGTGATGGCTGAATTTGATCGTTACGTGAAGGCGACAAAACAGCTTACTCAAGATGTGGTAGCGAGCGTTGCATCCATCGATGATCCTGGTCGCTTGATCGACACCATTGCGGCTCAACTGGAACTGAGCATAGTCGACAAGCAATCCATTCTTGAAGCAATAGATATCCAGGCTCGTCGGGAGAAACTCTTCTCTTTGTTGAACTCGGAAATCGACGTAAACGAGCTAGAAAAAAATATTCGTGGTCGGGTTAAGACTCAGTTGGAGAAGAGTCAACGCGAGTACTACTTGAACGAACAAATGAAGGCGATTCAAAAGGAACTGGGAAGCGATGAAACGACGCTAGATGAGCTCGACGAAATTCGCAAACGGATCGAAGATATTGGTATGTCGAAAGACGCGAAGGCCAAGGCGACTTCCGAACTTTCGAAACTTCAACTCATGGCCCCTATGTCCGCGGAAGCAACCGTTTCGCGGAGTTACCTGGATTGGTTATTGAGCGTGCCGTGGAAGAAACGGACCAGAATTCGCAGAGATATTCGTAAAGCGAAGGAAAGATTAGACGCTGATCATTATGGTTTGGATGAAGTTAAAGAGCGGATTCTTGAGTTTCTGGCGGTACAGGCACGTGTAGGGAAGGTCAAAGGTCCGGTTCTTTGCCTCGTCGGGCCACCCGGAGTCGGAAAAACTTCGCTAGGTGAGTCCATCGCTCGGGCTACAAATCGTGAATTCATTCGAATGGCTTTGGGAGGAATGCGAGACGAGGCGGAGATTCGTGGGCATCGCCGGACGTACATCGGGTCAATGCCGGGGAAAATCGTACAGAAACTGGCTAAAGGAGGCGTCCGCAATCCGCTTTTTCTTCTCGATGAGGTCGATAAAATAGGAATGGATTTTCGCGGAGACCCCGCGTCTGCCTTGCTCGAAGTATTGGACCCCGAGCAGAACCATGCGTTCAACGATCACTACCTGGAAGTAGATTACGACCTTTCTGACGTATTTTTTGTCTGTACGTCGAATTCGATGAATATTCCGCCAGCATTACTGGACCGAATGGAAATTATCCGTTTGCCGGGGTACACAGAAGACGAAAAGAAGAATATTGCGTCGAGATTTTTACTCCCAAAGCAGAAACGATTGAACGGATTGAGCGATAAAGAGAAGTTTTCGATCGGTGATGATGCGTTGTTACATCTTATTCGTTATTACACGAAGGAAGCAGGGGTCAGGGGATTGGAACGCGAGATTGCAAAGTTATGCAGAAAGTTGGTGACCGAGCAAGCGTTGGATGACGGTGTGGAGGCGGGGCTGGTTGAGCCCGACGCGCTGGAAAACTACAACGGCGTGCGTAAGTTTAATTACGGGCGCGCCGAAGAAAAAAACCAGGTTGGGATAGTCACGGGGCTCGCTTGGACGCAGGTTGGCGGAGAGTTGCTGAACATTGAGGCGGTCGCCGTACCGGGGAAAGGACTGCAGACCAAAACAGGGTCGTTGGGAGACGTCATGCAAGAGTCCATTCAGGCGGCGCTGACGTTTGTGCGGAGTAGAGCGTCGGTTTTGGGTGTACCTCTTGATTTCCACGAGACCCTTGATATCCATGTCCACGTTCCAGAAGGTGCGACACCGAAAGACGGTCCGAGCGCGGGTATTGGAATGTGCACTGCCGTTGTCTCCGTGTTGACTGAGATTCCCGTTCGAGCCGATGTCGCGATGACCGGCGAAATAACCCTTCGTGGGCAAGTGCTACCCATAGGAGGACTTAAGGAAAAACTTCTTGCCGCCCACCGTGGAGGGATCGAGTTGGTGATTATTCCCGAAGAAAATGAGCGCGACCTGAAGGAGGTCCCTGACAACATCAAAGGCGATTTAGATATTCGTCCTGTCAAGTGGATGGACCAAGTCATCGATCTTGCGTTGGAGCGAAAACCAACGCCACGGGACGAAGAATTACTAGCGAATTCCGATATGGCCTCGATCGAAAAGTCGACGGATGATGGTCCTGCTGTCAACCTTCAGTGACTACTAACGAGCGAAATCCATAGATCCCTTTTAACAAGCGGCTTGACAGGGTTTTTCGTGCGCTGCTATAAGACGCTCAGAGACGGACTTTCGGCCGTTTCTCCATCAACCTAAAAGGGCCTATATGAACAAATCAGAACTTATCGATGCAATTGCTGACGAAGCCGACCTCTCAAAAGCGTCTGCTGGACGTGCGTTGGACGCCGCTCTGGGCGCGATCGGTCGATCGCTGAGGCAATCGGATCCAGTGGTGCTTGTTGGTTTCGGTACTTTTACTGTGAGGGATAGGGCGGCCAGGATGGGCCGTAACCCGCAGACGGGAGCGCCGATACAGATTAGTGCCTCACGGGCTCCAGCATTTAAGGCGGGTAAAGCTCTGAAGGATTCCTTGAACTAACTCAGCTAGACGAGACAGTGCCTGGGAGTGGGCGGGATGTCGAACCGACTTACCTGCCCGGCCCCCTTCACCCCCGGGGATTGATCTAAACTAAAGGCGCAACTTGTTTGCGCCTTTTTTATTTTTGGGTTTTATCGGGAGATTAAACAGTTTGTTACAGAAGATGCGAGATGGCGCTCAGGGGATAGGGGCGAAAATCATTGTTGGGATCATTTGCTTTGTCCTGGTGGTGTTTGGGTTCGGAACCTTTAATTTTTTTACTGATAATGAGCCTTGGGCAGCCTCCATTAACGGGGATGAAATTACGCTTCGTGAGTTAGAGGTCGAAATGCAGCGACAGAAACGGAACCTGCAATCTCGCATGGGAAGCGAGGCAGATACCGAACTCATTAACAATCTTGTAACCCAGAAGGTTGTCCTTGATTCGCTCATTAATCGAGCATTATTGCGGCAGACGGCTGACGATCTTGATTTGACCGGCATGGCGGAGTCCTTTCGCGAGGAAATCGCTGAGGATCCTAACTTTCAGGTCGATGGCGTATTCAACGAATCTCTTTATAGGTCTGCCCTGCAGAATGCGGGCTACTCGCCACAGAGCTTTCAATCGGCAATGGAAACTGATGCTCAAGTAGCTCAGCTCGTGAACGTATACCAAGACACCGCGTTTACGACCCCGAACGAAATTCGAGACGCAGCGTTGATGCTTAATCAGACTCGAGATGTTGCGTATCTGATTGTTGATCCATCGACTTTTGAAGAGCCCGTGATCGTGAGCGATACGGAAATTGAAGATTTCTATCAAATGCACGCGGATCAGTTTGTAAGTGAAGAGTCGTTTGATCTTGCGTACGTGGAATTTTCAGATCTTGACGAGCGCGATGGGGTTGATGTCTCGGTTGACGACGTTCGATCAGCTTATGAATCGGCCAAGAGTGCGTCCGAATCGAGCGATCGACGCCGAGCGTCACATATCCTCCTCGAGTTGAATGAAAAGCGGTCGCTGTTGGAGGCTCTCGAAGAAATGACGGATATTCGAAATCGCGTACTTGCTGGTGAGGACTTCGCGATATTGGCAACAGGAGTATCGGAGGATCCGGGGTCCGCGAGTGCGGGTGGCGACTTGGGTATG
>JAKUTI010000092.1 GCA_022448765.1 Pseudomonadales bacterium | reverse complement strand
AAAAATTCGACGTCGTCGGCCCCCGATGTGGTCAATAAGGTTGAAGCGCGCAGATACGCCTGAACCGCCATTCTTCGGGCGGTTGCATCGCTGCAGGCCCGGATATCGCCCCCACCGACCATGTCATTAAGTGCTTCGGGTGCGTAGGGCACTTGGGCCTCGAGAACCGTATTTGAAGCTCCGGGGACGGTTAGTAGGTCCGAAACAAAGAGCGATCCACCACCCGTGACGTAGAAAACGCCACGCTGGGGTGTGTCGTGAATCTCGCTGACCGTGATGGTACGTTGGTCACGTTTCACGAATCGAGAAACTCCTTCACGACCTCAAGAAATTGTTGGAGCTGATCGTGGTGAACCCAATGCCCAGCGCCGTCAATGCCCGCAACTGTTGAGTTGTCGAATACCTTGGCGCGACCGTCCTCTTGCGGATTGGAAGCCCAAGATTCGGTTCCGTGGATCAACAGTGTCGGAGACTTGATGCGTGCATAAATTTTCCAGGATTCTTCGGGAGACAAGCCGATTGGGGCAAACGCCCTGACATAGTTATCGAATTTCCAGCTGTAACTGCCGTCCTCATTCTGGTTGCTGCCATGAACGGTGAGATGTCTAGCCTGGTCCTCACTCAAATGCGGGTTTTCGGTTTGCATCCGCTGGAAGGCTTCTTCCAAGGTGGCATATCGCTTCGGCATACGGCCTGAAAGCTGACGAAGATTTCCGACCCATGCTTCGAGTCGCGCGTGAGGATCCGTTTCTCCATGCTTTTCGAACATGCTGGGTGGCGGCCCCATCCCTTCGATGGAAATCAATTTCGTGACATTTGCTGGATAGATGCCGGAATAGAGGAGCGATATTGAACCGCCTAGCGAGTGTCCCATCACGGTGGCTGGAACCGCGCGGGTCTGATGAAGTAACTGCGCGATGTCGTAAACGTAGTCGATAATCGTGTAGCTACCACCGAGCATCCACTGTGAATCACCGTGCCCCCGAAGATCTGGGGCGATGATGTGGTAGTCGTGTCGTAACTCATCAGCAACCCAATCCCAGTTTCGACAGTGATCGCGTCCGCCATGGACCATCAACAAGGTGGGTGCATCTTGGTTGCCCCAATCCACGTAATGAAGGCGCAGTCGTTGCGAGAAGTAGATGTGAGAAGTCGGACCACCTTTAGGCATGAGGCCATTCTACCAGTCCTGTCCATTGCCCCGATTTGAGCGCTTCGCTTGATCCAATGGAATGGGCGTCTATGTGGCGCATATAGCTAGAGGTCCCGATCGCGTGTCCGAACCGCGTTCAGCATCTGTGCACGAAGAGCGCTATAGGCACTGTCGCCAAAACGTTCCTCCAGCCGAGTCGCGTATACGAGCGCTTTATCGAACGATTCCGCGTCGCGGTGCATGGTGGCGAGTAACTCAAGTACGATTCGATGATCACCAAAGCGATCTACGACCAATTCGGCGACTCCAATCGCCTCTTCGCGTCGACTGTTCGAGTTTAAGGCTACGGCGTAGAGGTAGCCGTTACGAAGGCCGTGGGGTTCGAGTTCGTAGCTGCGTTGAAATTGAATTAGTGCATCGCCGGGGTTGCCGTTGCGAACTAGCCACAGGCCGTATGCGATTGCGGCTTCTGCTACTGGGGGCCTGATCGAAATCGCTTCTTTGAGAATGTTGCCACCCTCGGAATCCCGCCCAACCCGTCGGTAAAGATCGGCAAGATTCACCAGGCCGGGAATCCACTCTGGTTCGATGGCGAGGGCGTTTTTCAGTTGTGTTTCTGCGACGTCGAATTGACCGAAGGCGGCCGAGATGGTGGCTAAGTTGGTATGGGCTTCGGGTAAGTCGGTTTGCTGCGTCTGAATTGCCTTATATTCTTCGAGAGCGGACAGCAGGAGGTCTCGTTCCGAGCGTTCGGTGAACTCGTCGAGATATCCCACAGCGATTCGAGCCGCATCGGTTCGAATGGCCTTAATAGGGTCCTTGAGTAGGCGTTTGAGATTGCCGTGACGTTGGGTTCGGTCCACACGATTGATACTTTGCAACGCGTGCCAGCGAACTATGGGCTCTGGATCCGCGAGTCCACTCGTGACAGCCCGTGCGGAGTAGCCTAATTCGTAACCGCTGAGTAGTAGCAAGGCACTCCCCCTCGCAATCGAAGGTTGTCCCAGATCTTCGGCCAACTGGGCCAGAGCGTATTCCGCGTCAAATTGCCCTCGACTTCCGGCGAGAAGTGTTTCGGAAAAGTGTGATCGACGAGCGGGACCATGGTGGTGAACGATCTGTTGCAATGCCCACTCGTCAGTCTCGTTGTGGCAACTAGAGCAGGCATTTGGCGTACCGTATTTGATGCTGAGGTCGGGGCGGGGCACACGTAGGCTGTGGTCGTGCCGATCGTCGATTTGCATGTACGTGCGTTTCGGCATGTGACAGTCGATGCATTGGATCGGCTTCACGGTATGCATATGGTGATCAGGGGTATCGAATCGACCAGCCGCATCCTGAAAGGCACTTGGCGGGTTTTCATTGTGACAGCGGACGCACAACGCGTTGCCAGGTGCCCGTAACTGTGCCGAGTGTGGTTCGTGGCAGTCCGAACACGTGACGCCAGCCATATGCATGCGGCTTTGTAGGAATGAGCCGTAGACGTAAACTTCGTCACGGATCTGCCCGTCGTTGAAATAAAGCGGTGCGGTTGTCGAAGCGGGCACGTAATAATCGAGCAAGTGATTCGATGGTTGAAACCCCTCCGCGATTTGACTACGACGGCTATGGCACGGTGCACAGGCGACGTCCTGATAAGGTCTAGAGGTGTTTTTCGTATGATTCAGCCCGCTGCCGTGACAAGCCTCGCAGGCTACGTTGTACGCGTCGAATTGCGTCGTATAACGTCCCTCTGACCAACCGACTTGAACATTGGTGGAATGACAATCGGCACACTGTCTATTCCAATTGAGGCCACGGCTGGTCCAATGTACCCCGTCGTGCTCGGTTTCAACTTCAATCGTTCTGGCTTGCAGTGTTGAAGTCGGTGACAGGTGGAACCATCGGTCCCGTCGAGTATCCCATGCGATATCGAGTGCCTGATAACGGCCATTATCAAGTTCGACGAGGTACTGTTGCAGAGGATCGATGCCGAACGTATAACCGACCGCGAAGTCCGCGGCCGGGCCTTCGAGCGTATTTGTTCGGACGACATGCCGGCCATCAATTTTCGTGAACAGCGTTTCAACGCCGTCGTGTAAGAAAGCAGTGTTTTCGAAGTCACCCAAAACGCTTTCGGATGTGGCCGGTTGCATGGACTTTGCATGCTGCGACGAAACCCACGACTGGTACTGAGTCGCGTGACAAACGCCGCAAGCCTGGGAGCCTACGTAGCCGGATTGCGCCGTCGACGACTCAAGATGCTCATCCGGCAGTTCGCAGCCTCCGAGAAAAACGGCTGCTGACAACACAGTTACTATCGAAGGTTTACGGTTCTTTAGCCTCTGGATCCTCAACCGCTTCGGGTTCTTCTTCATCGATGGTGTCGGTATCGGCGGCGTCATCCGATGTATCGGAAGCAGCAGATGATTCAACATCCTCCGCGTCGCCGAGGCTGGTGGTTTCCTCAGTCTCAGAGTCCTCTTCTTCGACCTCGCTAGACGCTTCTTTTTGCTTGCCAGGTTCGTCTGTTTCCGGCTCATCCGTTGCGGAATCGTCAGCATCCGCGTCGTTGTTCTTGGGGCCGTCGTCTTCGGTAGCTGCTTGGTCGGGTGGCGGGGGTTCCTCAGTCTCAGAGTCTCCTTCGGCCTCGGCAGACGTTTCCGATTCCTGGTTGGCAAGCTCTTCTGCCTCGGGCTCATCCGTTTCGGAATCTTCGGCATCCGGGTCGTTGTTCTTGGAGCCATCGTCTTCTATGGCTGCAGGATCGGGTGGCGTGGCGTCCACAGTGTCGTCGACCGGTTTGTCAGGAACGACTTCTGGCTCGGGTGGAAGGGCTGTTTTTACAAGGTCTTCGGCTAAAAGAACCCGAACTTTAGAGACGCCATTAATCCATTTGCCATCGGTATTTTTGACGCCGTAACGTCCAGAACGTTTCAGGTAAACACTGTATTCGTCCGTCTTTTTAACGAGTTTCATGAACGGTCCTGAAATCAAACCGCCAGAGTTTACGTGCGCGAGTCGCTGCTGGCCAATGTTGTTGAACGTTAGGGGTAACCGGCTCCTGGCACAAGAATATGCGCTGTTTCAATCTGCGCACCGCGAAGCTAACGGCATTCGTGAGCTGAGGATGATGGCGAGGTCAGAACAAAAAGTAGCGGTGTATCCACGCCACCGATCATGCACGCGTACGCGCCTTGATCGACCTGTACACTTTCAAGGATCTCCCCACCCTCGGCAAGTCGCAGGCACTCGTTTGTGGGGGGCGAGGCGACCCAAATTGCGCCTTCGGCGTCCAGGCAGATGCCGTCTGGCGCGGTGCCTTGGGGTAGCTCTGCCCATGAGCGCCGATTCTCAAGGTCTCCATTATCAGCGATATCAAAGGCAGTGAGGCGTCGTCCGAACGTTTCGGCAACAACAAGAGTCTTGCCATCAGGGGTGATGACGGTCCCGTTGGGAAAGGATAAATGGTCCGCGACGATACGCGATTTGCCGTCATGTTCGACGGCGATTAGGGACGCGTGCTCGAAACTTGCTTTACCATTAAGGTCGAAACCGAAGTGACCTACGTATGCTCGCCCGTGGGCGTCGACGACCATATCGTTGCATTCGAAAGGCGCGAATTCAGATAGATCTGCGTGTTCAGACAAGTCGGATCCGTCAAACCTTAAGATTCGACGGTCGAGCATCGAAACGATCAGTAAGTCGCCGTTTGGCGACCAACCAAGTCCAGATGGTCGTTTTTCTACTTCGACCACCGTGCTGACCTGCCCGTTCTCCCCGACGGTTTTTACTTGGTGGTCGTGCATGTCGGAAAAGTACAAGCGACCGTCATGCCAGCGAGGTCCCTCTCCAAAACAAAGGTTGTCTGCAAGAACGTGGGTTGCCATGCGATGCCTTGACCCTTTGGGGAGGAATCATACCGCGCAACTGAGACAAGATTCTACGCAACGATCGGCTACAGCCCTTTTAAATAGGGGTTAACAAGCGATTTGACGGGTGAGAGCGCGAAGGCAGTAACAGCATGCTACACTCAATCGGTTTTCGGTTTGAATAATTCAGGCTGACGTTAATTGGACCTATGGGGGAAATATAAAAATGACTGACGTCGTAGTGGTAGACAGTGTCCGCACGGGACTTGCAAAGTCCTTCCGCGGCAGTTTCAACCTAACGCGTTCCGATGACATGCTCGCACACTGCATCGATGCGCTTCTTGAAAGAAACCCAGGTGTTTCAGCTGAGGAAGTTGAAGATGTGGTTGTTGGAGCCGCGAGTCATGCTGGTGAACAAGACGGTAATTTGGCGCGGCTTGCCGTGGTGCTTTCAAAATTGCCGATCACAACGGCAGGTATGACGATCAATCGATTCTGCTCGTCAGGGCTACAGTCCATCGCCATTGCTGCGAATCAAATAGCCTCTGGTCAAACGCACGTTGCGATAGCGGGCGGAGTGGATTCAATCTCGATGAGAACCCGCCAGACGACGGGTAAAGCGGAACAGAATAAACGCTTAATTGAAGAGAAACCCGAAGTCTTTATGGCCATGGGAAACACCGCTGAGGTAGTGGCTCGTCGATATCAGGTAACCCGGGAAATGCAGGACGTGTACGCGCTGCAGAGTCAGCAACGTTATGCCAATGCCGTGGAACAAGGCTGGATTGCCGACGAAATCGTTCCGATGAACGCGACGATGCTGAAGGTTGACAAGGAAACGGGCGAGGAAAGCCACGTTGAAGTCTCCGTTGATAAGGATGAGTGTAATCGTCCGCAGACCACACTTGATGGTTTGAGCGGTTTAGCACCAGCGTTTGAAGAAGATGGGACGGTCACCGCAGGTAACGCATCGCAACTTTCCGATGGGGCATCCATGACCATGCTCATGAGCTCGGATCGTGCGGCTCAATTAGGAATAGAGCCAATCGGTATTTATCGGGGCTTCACGGTTGCCGCGTGCGAGCCAGATGAAATGGGTATTGGTCCGGTGTTTGCGATTCCTCGCCTATTGCAAAATGCGGGTCTTAAGCAAGACGATATTGATGTGTGGGAGCTCAACGAAGCATTTGCGTCGCAGTGTGTCTATTGTCGCGATCAACTCGATATCGACAACGAGAAGTACAACGTGAATGGCGGCAGCATTAGCATTGGACATCCGTTCGGTATGACCGGATCACGTTGCACGGGCGCGGTGCTTCGAGAATTGCAACGGCGGGAACAGCGTTACGGCGTTGTAACGATGTGCATTGGTGGTGGCCAGGGAGCTGCAGGCTTATTTGAGCGAGCTTGATCAGTGAAACGTACGGCGGTCTAGTGCTAAAAGGACTGCCGTACGTTCACTTTGCCATGACATCCTTGGAAATCGTGCCGAGTTGTGCGGCGTGTTGGAGAGGTCGAGGACCGTGGGTAGAATCGTTAAATCGATTTTCTTGCGACGTTTTGTAGGCGTTGCAGTAGTCCTGTCGTTTGCGTGGTTTTCTGGAGCCAAGACGCCCTCGACTGCACCTCTAAGCCAAGACTCCACTGAAGCGACTGCCAGTGCGATAAGGTCGTTTGCCGAACACACTGACGCGGAATTAACCCAAATTGCAGGGCAGATCAAAACGCTAAATGCTGCTCAGCGTCGTGGATTGATTACGGAGATGCGAAGACGCATGACGGAGACTGGGTTGAAACCCAAAGTCGAGGCAAATTTCGGAAGAATCATTCAAAGTGCTAGCGCTAGCATGACGCGGTTAGAAACCATTCGAATAATTCGGAAGGGCGAATACGGTCGCGGTGGGCGGGGCGTCGATTCCGCAGTATCCGATTCGGAGACAAAGAAAGCTCCAAAAACCGTCTTGATCGAAGGTCAAACGCATTAGATATTCGGATGCGAACGCCATCTAATTCGACAATCAAGACCGAACTCCCTATCCACACTTCTTTGGGACGCGATAGCACCCTCGCGATTGTTTATCGTCTAGCTAAGGTGTTGTTCGGTGACTGAAGCCTCAAAGCTACTACTTGTGGATGACGATCCCGAATTACGTGAGCTGATTGGCGCATACCTGGAAAAGCAGGGATTTGACGTCAGAACGGCAGAAAATGGTCGAGAAATGGACGAGGTGCTCCAACGCCATCGAATCGATCTTGTACTCCTCGATCTGATGCTCCCGGGTGAAGATGGTCTTTCGATTGCAAAACGACTCAAGACGAACGAAGGCATGCCGATCATTATGATTTCAGCGCAGGGCCAAGATGTGGACCGGATCGTGGGCCTTGAGATTGGCGCAGACGATTACCTGGGAAAACCATTCAATCCTCGTGAGCTTCTGGCTCGGATCCGAGCGGTGATGCGACGTAGTTCGGGGTCACCTGGGATGATGGAAACAGTTGAGTTCGGGGAGTTTGTGCTCGATCGTAAAGCCCGTCGTCTGACCTGCGAGGGTCGCAACATCGAGCTGACTTCCGGAGAGTTTGACCTTCTGGGTATTTTCGTGGATTACCCGAATAGCGTTATGGACCGAGACAAAATCCTTGACCTCTTGACGGGTGCGGAACGTTCTCCGTTCGATCGGAGTATTGATGTACGCATCACGCGGCTTAGAAGTAAGATTGAAGCTGACCCCTCTGCGCCTGTCTACATACGGACTATCTGGGGCAAAGGCTATATGTTCTGCCCTGATGCAAGTTAATGGCTCGGGCGGGCTCCCTTCGCGCGCGAACCAATAGCGTTCTCGGACTTTCGGCGATTGCGATCGCGATCATTGCGGTGGTTGCGTTAGACACGTTTGTCACAACGCCCATTACGAAACGCGCGGCGAATGATGAAGCTGGTCTTCTCGTTCTTTCGGCTCAAACGTGGGTTGAACTTCTGCCGGATAGGCGTCCTCATTTTGAATTGGAACTTCTGATTAATCACGACGTCACGATCAGTGGTGAGAACCGTGATCTACCAGCGGTACTCCCAGGCAACGAATACCACGAAATACTTATAGAGGCGATTGGGGAACGAGTTGGCGAGCCCGTGGTCTTGATGGAGGGAGATGATCTGTTGTGGGTGAATGTGCCGACGGAGAGTGGATTGGCACTGCAGATTGGTTTCGCTTCGCAACGTGGGAATGTTCAACCGGGTTACGTTGCGTTACTGATTCTTGTCGCCGGTACGATCGTCGTTTTTGCGACTTCATTCTTGATGGTTCGATGGGTGGCAGATCCTCTCAATCGTGCGGCGAAAGCGGCGCAGTCGTTCCGCGGAGCGACTGGGTTTGTTCCACTGCCTGAAGAAGGGCCCAGAGAACTGGTTTCGTTGGCCGCCAGTTTCAACAATATGGCCCACGAGATCATGTCTCTTATGGCGAACCGAACTACGTTGTTGGCGGGCGTGTCGCATGATTTAAGAACGCCGCTCGCCCGAATGCGTTTTGCTCTTGAGCTACTACCGGATGGCGTGGATCAAGAATTGGTTGACCGGCTTGACCGCAATCTTGGCGCGATGGATGAACTTATCGAGGATGCACTTAGGTTTGCGAAAGGTACCCAGGAAGCGAGCGTCGAAATCGAGCTACGAGAGTTTCTCGGGGCGGTGGTAAATACCGTGGACAAGACAATCCCGTTAACATGGGAAGGTGATGACGAAGTGATCGTCAATACGGCGCTTGGAGCTCTTGAGCGGGTGTTCAACAATCTTCTCGTCAATGCGCTGCAGCATGGAGGAACAGCTGAAGTTCGAGTCGACGTTCGGGAGAATATCGATATCCATATAATCGATAATGGTCCGGGAATTCCGGCGCAAGATCGAGACAAGGTGTTCCAACCGTTTTATCGCATTGAAGGTTCACGAAGCCGTCATACTGGTGGAAGTGGGTTGGGTCTTGCGATTGTCGATCAGCTTTGTCAAGCGCATGGGTGGCGAATCGAACTATCCGAAAGTGATGGGGGCGGAACGGATGCGCGTTTGACGGTGCCTGCGGTGTAGGAAGGTCGTAGAGCGCTTGCTGGTACAATTGACTCGAAGACCCAATGATCTTCGACCCAGCGGTTTTCGAGGTCTCAGGGGCACGATACTAAAGAAACGACGATTCGGAACACGAATGGCGTACGACAACATACTCTACGAAGTTGATGGTCCGATGGCGCTAGCGA
The DNA here is from genome assembly GCA_022448765.1 of Pseudomonadales bacterium. Taxonomy (GTDB): domain Bacteria; phylum Pseudomonadota; class Gammaproteobacteria; order Pseudomonadales; family Azotimanducaceae; genus UBA11889. The sequence continues at coordinate 493 of JAKUTI010000092.1, read as the reverse complement.
CGATCAATCGACCCGAGAAGCACAACGCAATCTCGCTCGCGACGTTGGACGAATTGCAATCTGCCGTGCGCGAGGCCGAACAAGATGAATCCGTGCGTGTACTGACGATCACCGGCACTGGGGGACGCGCTTTCGCATCTGGGTCTGATCTTGGTGAAGTGGTTGATCGCGACTTTAGCAAGGCGCTCGAGCCGATCGTCCAAGGGCTCGCGGATCAATTAGAGCGGATGCCGAAGCCAGCTATTGCGGCGATTGATGGAATTTGCATGGGAGGAGGGCTTGAAGTTGCGCTTGGCTGTGACCTCAGGATCGCCACTCCTAACTCTCAATTTGCTACGCCAGAAGGGAAGCTTGGAATCATTCCGGGTGGAGGTCCGCTTCCCGGTAAGCTGGTCCATGCGTGTAGCGCAGTTGGCCGCCCTGTCTTCGTCGTTGGAATAGAAGGGGAGGCTGACTTGGAAATGTTTGATGGGTTTCCCATAGAATTCGCACC
>JAKUTI010000091.1 GCA_022448765.1 Pseudomonadales bacterium | reverse complement strand
TAACTTCTATCCTCATTTCCCGGAAGAACACCGTCAGCAACTAAGAAACCAGCCGACCTTATGTGATCGGAAATTACGCGTAGCGAAGGTTCTTGGACAACACCAGGTTCATCGGCTAGGCCCGCAAATTCGGCAGCTTTCCGAATGACGTCTTGAAAGAGATCAATCTCGTAATTACTGAGGACACGTTGCGTGAGGGCGGCAACCCGCTCCAGACCCATACCGGTATCGACGCCAGGTGTCGCTAGGGAAGAAAGTGAACCGTCCTCCGCACGATCAAATTGGGGAAAAACCAGATTCCAGAATTCAAGAAATCGGTCACCGTCCTGGTCCGGTGATCCCGGCGGTCCTCCAGCAAGCTCGGGACCTTGATCATAAAAAATCTCGGTGTCAGGCCCACACGGTCCAGTCTCGCCCATCGCCCAGAAGTTGTCCTCCAGGTCAATAACACGACTTTCAGCTAAGCCGATTTTCCCGGTCCATATGGCTCGTGCATCAGCATCGGTCGGATGGACGGTCACCCACAGCCGGTCTTCGGGAAGCTTAAGAATCTCTGTAACGAATTGCCAAGCCCAACCGATCGTTTCCTCTTTGAAGTAATCACCGAAGCTGAAGTTCCCCAGCATTTCGAATAGGGTGTGATGTCGAGCGGTGTAACCGACGTTCTCCAGGTCGTTATGCTTTCCTCCAGCTCGCACACAACGCTGACAAGACACCGCTCGCACATAATCCCTCGCTTCGCGTCCGAGCAATGCGTCCTTAAATTGAACCATCCCCGAGTTAGTGAAGAGCAACGTTGGGTCGTTCGTTGGAACAAGCGAGTCCGACGCAACAACACGATGGCTGCGTTCACCAAAAAAGTCTAAGAATGCGGAACGTAAATCAGCGGTTCGCATAAAAGCGGGAATCCGGGTTTAAACGGCGGGCAAGTATACGCCGATTGCTCTACAGCTGAAGACTAGCCGTTACCGTTGCGGCTATCCGTGTTGCGGCCCCAGGCTTCGGTATATGATTTCGGCCCCGAAACCCCTCCCAGCCAGAAACCTCGCGCGTTTACCCCAGTCTTCCGAATCGATTTCATCGTCGACAACGGGTTGCGGACCGAACTTCTTTTCAATAACACGTTCCGCACGATCGACCCAAAACAAGTCGTCGTATGTAAGAAATTGTTCAATCAGTTCGTCACCGATCCCGCGTTCGCGAAGCGATGCCAATACTTTCACCGGTCCATCGCCTCGATTGATACGGCTGCGTACGAAGACCTCCACATAGCGGGTGTCCGAAACTAAATCAGCTTCTTGGAGAGAGGAAACTGCGGCATCGATACTTTCGTTAGAGAACCCCCTGCTCGAGAGTTTGCGTCGCAGTTCTTGGGTCGAATGTTCCCGGCGAGCCAGCAGCTTCACAGCAACCTGATGGGCATCTCGAGTCTCTTCAGGCAATTCCATGAAACGAAAACGGACTATCCGACCTTCTCGATGTCCGCCAGTTCATCGTTATCGCCTATCGCGGCATCCGTTACATCGTGTTTTGCGGATTTAGCGTCGATTTCCGTCGCTTGAGGTAACAACTGCTCGGTAATTTGACGTTCGATTTCTCGACAAGCGTCCACATTTTCAGCGAGCCATTCGGCCGCATTCTTTCGACCCTGACCAATACGGTCTCCGTCGTACGAATACCAAGCACCTGACTTCTCTATGATCCCCTGTTCGACACCGATTTCTATGATCTCCCCTTCACGGAAAATGCCTTTGCCGTAAAGAATCTGAAACTCTGCTTGGCGAAAAGGAGGGGCAACCTTGTTTTTAAGCACTTTCACCCGAGTTTCGTTCCCGATGACCTCGTCACCGTCCTTAACCGCTCCGATTCGACGAATATCCAAACGTACAGACGAGTAAAATTTAAGTGCGTTGCCTCCCGTGGTTGTCTCCGGTGATCCGAACATGACCCCAATTTTCATACGAATTTGGTTAATAAATACCACCAACGTATTGGAATTCTTGATATTAGCTGTCATTTTCCGGAGAGCTTGGCTCATTAGTCGCGCCTGTAAGCCAACATGAGAGTCACCCATCTCGCCTTCGATTTCCGCCTTGGGTGTCAACGCCGCAACGGAATCGATAACCACGACATCAACGGCCCCTGACCGAACGACCATGTCGCAGATTTCAAGGGCTTGTTCCCCCGTATCGGGCTGGGAAACCAATAGATCGTCGGTGTTGACACCCAACGCCTCAGCATAAACAGGATCCAAAGCATGCTCTGCATCGATAAACGCGCAGGTCCCACCTTCCTTCTGAGCTTCTGCAATGACCTGAAGCGTCAAGGTTGTCTTACCCGAAGATTCTGGTCCGTATATTTCCACCACTCTGCCCCTGGGCAATCCCCCAATACCCAACGCGATATCCAAACCCAGTGATCCTGTGGATATAGATGGCACTACCGCCTGTTCGCGATCGCCAAGCCGCATCATCGAGCCCTTGCCAAACTGGCGTTCAATTTGGGACAGGGCTGCGGACAATGCGCGGTCCTTTTCTGAATCAGCCATCGTTATCTCCAGCCTTTTCAGAGTACTGTATATATACTCAGTACTATGCGCAAGCTGAAATACACCCAATACAAATCCGATTTCAAGGTTTTCCTTATCTATCGTAGGCTAGACCCTGATGAATTCATCCGCACATACACCGATGATGCAGCAGTACTTGGGGATAAAAGCCGACCACCCCAACGCCCTGTTGTTCTATCGAATGGGCGACTTCTACGAACTCTTTTTCGACGATGCAAAAAAAGCGTCTGAACTCTTAGACATTACGCTCACTACACGGGGTCAGTCCGCAGGACAGCCCATTCCCATGTGCGGTGTCCCGTTTCACGCCGTGGACTCCTATCTCGCCAGATTGACCGCACAGGGCAAATCGATCGCAATCTGCGAGCAAATTGGTGATCCCGCGTCTAGTCGCGGTCCGGTCGAACGAAAAGTACAGCGCATCGTCACGCCGGGAACATTGACCGAAGACGCACTAATCGATCACAACCGTGAAAGTATTCTTATGGCACTCGTCCCGTCCCACAAAGATGACCAGCCAGCCGGCGTCGCTTGGCTTAATTTGTCGACGAGTGAATATCGTATCGCGGAACCAAGCTCTGAACGCGACCTCAACACCCTGCTTGAGCGCGTTCGACCATCCGAAATCCTCGTTCCTGAGGGGCACGATTTCCACATGCCCGAAATAACGATAACGTCTCTCGAACGAGACCGGTTCGATAGTATCCTCGGTCAACGAGCGCTTCTTGATCAGTTTTCCGTTTCGAGTCTCGACGGATTTGGCGTCGCCCACTGTACCGTTGGCGTCGGTGCCGCCGCCGCTGTGCTCCGCTACGCTCAGGAAGCCCAGTGTCAGTCATTAGCGTTCCTAACCAGTATCAGTCTGCACGCAGACGATCGCGTCGTCGTCATTGATGGGCCAACGCGACGCAATCTGGAAATTGATAGGCGATTCGATGGCAGCGGTACGGACAACACCCTATTCGGAGTGATTAACTACTCCGTAACACCAATGGGAGCCCGACTCTTACGGGAATGGCTCCATGGACCGCTAACAGACCAAGTTGAAGTAGGTCATCGACACGACGTGATCGAAGCCATACTAAGCAGTGGCTCGAGCGAACAATTCAAAACGTGTCTTTCTTCCGTTGGTGACATGCACCGGATTATCACGCGTACGGCGCTCGGCACGGCAAGTCCGCGCGACCTAGCACGCTTACGCGAGGGCCTCGCTTCACTTCCGGCTCTCAAAAGCTTAGTGGAATCACTGCACGTCCCCGCACTAGACGATTCCTTCAAATCTCTTCCCGAGGAGACGAAATGGCAAGTCCGTCTCTCAAATACGCTAATTGAAAGCCCGCCAGCGACGATTCGCGACGGTGGATGTATTGCACGAGGATTCGACGAGCACCTGGATCAACTGCGAGACCTCTCTGAGAACGCATCCGGTTATCTCGAACAACTTGAGGCCAGAGAAAGAAAGCGCACAGGCATTAACACACTTAAGGTCGGGTACAACCGCGTTCACGGTTACTACATCGAAACGAGCAGAGCAGTTACTGGGGAATTACCCCCTGAATATGTTCGACGGCAAACGCTGAAAAACGCCGAGCGTTACATTACGCCCGAACTCAAAACATTCGAGGACAAAGTCCTCTCCAGCAAGGCGCGAGCGCTACATTACGAAAAGCGTCTCTTTCAGGATCTCGTCGAGTTTTTGCAGGTTGACATCGTCGGTTTGCGTTCCATCGCCGCTACGATTGCTCGGATCGACGTTCTACAAGCTCTCGCTGATGCGGCGGAGATTTTGGGTTTAACGCGCCCTGAATTTAGCCCGACACGTTGTATTGAAATACGTGACGGCCGTCATCCAGTGCTTTCGACGGGTCCAAACACGTTCGTTCCCAACTCAATCGACCTTCATGAAGGTCGGCACATGCTCGTCATCACTGGACCTAATATGGGTGGCAAATCGACTTATATGCGACAAACCGCGTTGATCACATTGATGGCGTATGCAGGCTGCTTCGTACCTGCAAGCTTTGCACGGTTAGGACCAATCGATCGAATCTTCACGCGTATAGGAGCATCCGATGACCTGGCCGGTGGCCGCTCAACCTTTATGGTGGAAATGACCGAAGCCGCTAACATACTCCACAACGCGACGAGCCAAAGTTTAGTGTTGCTCGACGAAATCGGCCGAGGAACAAGCACATTTGACGGCCTTGCTCTGGCTTGGGCCATCGCAAACGAGATCGGTTCTCGAATTAAATCCTTCGCCCTCTTTGCTACCCATTATTTTGAACTGACCGCACTACCCGACGAGTTAGCGGGAATCGCCAATGTCCATCTCGACGCCGTCGAACACGGAGGGGATGTGGTATTTCTGCACGCAGTGCGCGAGGGCGCGGCATCTCAGAGTTACGGTATACAAGTCGCTAAACTCGCGGGAATACCCGAAACCGTATTAGCTGACGCAAAGCAAAAGCTACATTCCCTTGAAAACGCGGCCGCCATTTCGGCCGACGGACAGCGGGATCTCTTCACCCAAACATCGAGCAATTCGCCGCCGATTGATCCGATCGTTGAGCGTATCCAGTCAATCGATGCAAACAACTATTCGCCACTTGCGGCTCTGGAGTTACTTTACGAGCTTGTAAGCGATGCTAACTCCACAAAAGATTGATCCAAAGTCACGGATCATTAGAATACGGCACGCAGCCGAATTAACCCGCGTCAGAGCACGTTTAAATGGAACTCAACCTATGACCTTTCTCGTCGGCGAAGCATGTATTAAGTGCAAACTCACGGATTGCGTGGAAGTGTGTCCGGTCGATTGTTTCTACGAAGGGCCGAATATGCTCGTTATTCACCCAGATGAATGCATCGATTGCGCGCTGTGCGAACCAGAATGCCCCGTCGATGCAATATTTTCTGAGGACGAGATTCCTGAAGGTCAGATAGATTTCATGGAGATCAATGCTGAAATGGCTGAAATTTGGCCGAACATCAGTGAGGCCAAGGATGCGCCGGAAGACGAGGCCGAATGGCGCGAAGTTGCTGATAAACGCCAGTATCTCGAACGATAGGCAACGTGTAACTCGCTGAAAACTTGGGTGGCAAAGTTTTGCCAGGTCAGCTCCTAGAAACGACTTGAACTAACAGAGATCACCTGGTCGACACAAGCTCGTCGGGATCCACTGGCTTGCCCTCCCGGCGCACTTCAAAGTGAAATTTTCCACCATCGTTAGCCGAACTGAGTACTCGTGCTATGCCTCTATCCGGATCAACTGCGTCACCCTCGGCGACCAAATAGTCTGTATTCATCCCGTAAGCTGAAAGATAACGAGAATCGTGCTTGACGATTACCAAATTGCGATATCCACCAAGTCCTGGGCCTGTATAAACCACCGAACCTTTCGCCGTTGCACGTATCGTCTGGCCGCGCGCTAATAGGTAATCGATACCCTTGTTGCCCGATCCGAAGGGTCGTGTGATCACGGCCTCAACAGGCCAACGCCACACTCCCGTGTAGGTTTGAACTACCGTCGTCGCGGAAGGCTCGCCGTGCGTGTCCGCTCTATTGGGTGATTCCTTTGTAGCTATTGGACTGTTCTTTCGAGCCCGCGCTTGACGGGTTTTCTGCCTCAGCGCAAGCCGCCAACCAGGTTGAATCACATACGGTGGATCAATGCCGTTGTATTCCGCCAAGAGTTCCGCCCGCGTATCAAAACGCCACGCTATCGAGTACAAGGAATCGCCTGGAACAACCACATAGTAGTTCTTGCCCGGCGAGCTAATTAAAGAGCGTTCGACCACGACGGCTCTTGAGCCCGTGGCGCAACCACTGAGCAAACCCAAGCCAAAGCAAGCCAATAGGAGTCTAGTCCACACGACGACTTGCGAAGCCAAGCAAGAAGACCGTCGCCATCCCAAGCACTATAAGACTCGTGACACCAACCCATTGAGGATCCGTCGAGTAATCCGTGGGCCATAGCAGATCTGTACTGATGCGCCAAGGCCACAGCACCATGAGGGACCCCGCCATGAGACCCGTGAGGAGTCCTAGCATTCCATCTCGGTATTGCTGCAAAAGATGTTGAATCAGCCGCACGAACGCGACCACACCCACTAACAGCCCCAGCACGAAGGTCGATAACACGATCAAATTCAGCGACGTAAGTGCAGCCAGCATCGGGCCGTAAAGCCCTAAGAGCAGAAGCACGAGACTTCCGGAAACCCCGGGGAGCATCCACGCGGATACCGCGAGCACGCCGCCGACGAACACGAGCGGCAACCATGGTTCCGTCGCTTGCGCTGGAAGGAATGCAAAGGACGCACCCACCAAAAAACCGAAAATGCCAGTAACAATGGTAAGAGCTTGCCACGCTATGCTGGAACCAATCTGCATGACAGCCCCCGCCACGAGTCCGAAGAAAAATCCCCACACGTATAGCGGTCTTGTCTCGAGAAGGTCAGCAATCACGTTAGCGAGCACCCAATAGCTAAACGCCATGCCCACTAACAATACGAGCAAAAAACCGACATCGTGGCGCTCATAGAAGGGGCGCCAGCCCTCGCGAAAAAGCAGCATCATAGACGCAGCTGAAAAGGACGCCAACGCATTGATCATCCGACTATAAATTCCAGTGATAAGAGCAATCGTGCTACCGGAAATCCCGGGAACGATTTCCGCAATACCCATGGCTAGGCCCCGAGCAAATATACTGAGAATTGCAACATAGCGTTGTTTTCTCACCGTACAGTACCGCCGACGAGCGGCACAAACCGGACATAATCGGCCGTTTCCTGCTGCCAAGCATCTCCCTCTCGATCGATCACCTTGAGTTCTTGCACATCGCCATCGCCCACCGGTATGACCATTCGTCCGTCTTCGGCAAGTTGGTCAAGCAGCGCATCGGGTAACCCGCGCGATGCCGCAGTCACAAGTATCGCGTCGAAGGGTCCTTTATCAGACCAGCCCAAATTACCGTCGTCATGTTTTTGACGGATGTTAGTCATGTTCAACAGCTGGAATGTTTCTCTGGCGCGATCGGCTAATCCGCTTATCCGTTCAACGGTGTACACAATTTCAACCAGTTTGGACAGGATTGACGTTTGGTAACCAGACCCTGTGCCTATTTCAAGTACGCGCCTGGGGTTGGCTTCTAGCAGCAACTGGGTCATTAGGCCAACCACGAGTGGCTGAGAGATCGTCTGACTAAATCCAATCGGAAGCGCAGAATCCTCGTACGCTCTATGCGCAAGTGCTTCATCCACAAATACATGCCGAGGAACACTATCCATCGCCGCTAGTACGCGGGTATTTGAGACGCCATTTTTCTCTAGACGGTCAACGAATCGGCGCCTGGTCCGTGCCGATGTCATCCCTATGCCTTGTAAGTTCTTACGCCCCACTTGATATCACCTCAAGGTCAAGGACTTCCCGCAGAATCGTGGTTGCATACGCGCCTTTAGGTAGAAAAAAAAGTAGGCTCATCCGGTCTCCGTCCAGCCTACAAGTCACCTGGGTCGGCTGAACCGTCAATTGTCTTCTATCTTGTTTTAATCCAACCCACTCAAGCGCATCGCGTATTTCGCCTTCGTTTGCGACCGCCGCTATCTCGAGATCCCGTATTACACCCGTCGTCGGTAATAACCCCCGGCCCCACAGTGGGCCAGTAGGATTGTTTTCGACGCAAACATCGCCTGTCCGAACAGAATTCCAGCTTCGATCACGAATTCGAAATGCGACCACATCGTTAAACAACAAGCTACGTAAGGTTGACAGATAGATTGACCGATGGGCACGAGAAACGGTTGGGCGTCCGGCACCGACCCAGCGCGTGGCACGATCGATGTTTGAACCGGCGTGACCAAACCTCTGCGGCCCAAAGTAGTTGGGTAATCGGCTATCGCCTAACAGTTTGGTAAGAGTGTCTTCGCAACCAACGAACCCACGGACCAGGATCTGAAAACAGTTACCTTCAATTTCACCTCGACGCAATTTACGTACGTGCCGAGTCGAATCGATAACCGAAAATCCTGAGAAATCCCTATTCGAGATCTCCATCTCCACCGGTCGAGGTAGCCAAACGCTAAACCACTGACGCGCGACCGCTCGACGATCCTTGAGACCGGCATAGGAAACATCCATCGGCCTAACACCAAAGTGTTTCGCTAACGAACTCTGCACAAACGCCGTGTTAAGACCACGCTTCTCAATTTCGAGAAAGACGTGTTCTCCCTCTCCCGAGGGCACAAAAGCCAACTTCTCGATTACCCTAAAATCGTCCAGACGCTCGCGAATCCTTCCCCGACCAACAACGGTCGATGCCCGAGGCCAACGTGCATCAGCACCCTCGAAGAGGTTTCGCTTCACCGTTTACCTGTCGTTTGCCGGCTCTACGACAAGATAGAAAGTCTCTCCCTCCACAACCATTCCCAGATCGGAGCGAGCATGCGCTTCAACAGCCTCCAGGCCGTCGCGAAACCCATCAACTTCCGCACGAAGGACACGATTTCGTTCACGAAGCTGATCGTTGAGTCGAACCTGTTGTTCGACTTGATCGGCAAGTATCCGTACTTCGAAATATCCGCTCTTGCCGAACCAATATTTATATTGAAGCGCTAAACACACAACGACGCTGACGACCGCAAAGAAACGCATTTACGTTTCCATGCCGTGTAATTCTGCCAAACCCAAATAACGACTGTTATCGAGGGACGACTCAATACGTAGCAAGCGATTGTACTTCGCCACGCGCTCCGAACGGGATAAAGAACCCGTTTTGATCTGGCCCGACCCAGTCGCAACCGCCAAGTCTGCGATGAACGTATCTTCGGTATCCCCCGACCGATGCGAAATAATGACCGAATATCCGTTTCGTTGCGCCATGCGGATAGCCGATAACGTCTCTGTAAGCGTGCCGATCTGATTCAATTTCACGAGGATCGCATTAGCAATTCCTTCGCTGATACCTCGGGCTAAGATTTCAGTGTTGGTAACAAACAGGTCATCCCCAACCAATTGAACCCGGTCTCCAATCGAATCCGTCAGCAAGCGCCAACCGTGCCAATCGTTTTCGTCCATACCATCTTCGATGGAAGCAATTGGAAATTGACGAGTAAGTTCTCGCAAATAACCAGAAAACTTCTCGCTGGAATACACGCGATCGTCACCCACCAGGTGATAAGAACCTCCGTGAAAGAACTCACTCGCGGCACAGTCAACCGCCAGCATAACGTCGCTTCCGACCTGGTAACCCGCATCGTCGACGGCTTCCTCGATTAATTCGAACCCCGCAATATTTGATTCCAAATCGGGAGCGAAG
>JAKUTI010000090.1 GCA_022448765.1 Pseudomonadales bacterium | reverse complement strand
ATTAGAAGCCGTGGGTCTGCTACCAGGGCACGGGCAATTGCGATGCGTTGACGCTCTCCACCCGAGAGACCTTGCCCGTTCTCTCCGAGAAGGGTCCCAAGGCCGTCACGTAGACCCAGAACAAAGTCAGCATTTGCGGATTCCAATGCCGCCCGAACCGTTTCATCGCTTGCAGCGGAATCTCCATAGCGAAGATTTTCTTCAATGGAGCCCCCAAGCAAGGCCGCGTCTTGTGGAACATAGGCCATGTTCCTTCGCAGATCATCGAGACGAAACTGTCGAACCGACTCCCCTCCAAACAAGACAGAACCTTGGGTTACGTCGTAAAAGCGCTGTGCCAACTCCAAAACGGTTGATTTGCCAGCCCCTGAAGGTCCAACCAGCGCCACCATTTCGCCATCCAGAACCTTAAAGCTGACGTCGGATAAAACGTCTACGTCCAAACGCCGCGGGTATGCAAAGTAAACACCGTCAAATTCCAACGTCGCTTCCGAGACTGATCCCACCCCGACTTCGGGTTCCTCGAGTTCAGAACGCGCGGTAAGTAATTCGACAAGTCGCTCTGTTGCTCCGGCCGCACGCTGCAGTTCGCCATATATCTCACTCATCGCTCCCACAGACGCCGCTACGATGACCGCATAAAAGATAAACGCCACTAGTTCGCCCGCGGACGTTCTTCCCGTTAACACTTCCTGACCCCCGACCCAAAGCATCACTGCAACAGCTACCAGTACCAGCACCATAACCGTCACGATTAACCATGCGCGCTGTCGAATCCGTGCAACGGCAGCGCGAAATGCCTCATCCACATGTTGTGAGAACCGAGCGACGTCTGTCCGTTGGTGGTTGAACGCTTGGACCAACTTGATCTGTCGCAGAGACTCCCCGGCGTGGACGCCGACCTCAGCGAGAGTATCTTGACTTGCGCGGGAAAGGCGGCGAACGCGCCGACCAAAAAGAACAATTGGCAGTACGACCAACGGAGCACAAACCAGAACCAACAGGGACAGCCGGGCGTTCGTGACGACCAATAGCACGATGCCACCGAAAAACATCATCAAATTGCGTAAAGCAATGGATACCGACGAGCCGATAACTGTCTGCAGCAGCGTTGTATCAGTCGTAATACGTGACTGTATTTCGGAAGACGAATTGGCTTCAAAAAAACCGGGGTGTAGCTCGATCAGATGTGCGTATACGGCATTACGAATATCGGCACTCACCCGTTCACCGATCCAAGAAACGAAGTAGTAACGGACATACGTTCCGAGCGCCAAGATCAGGATAATCCCAGACAGTAGACTGATATTCATTTTCAAGAGCTCGGGTGTGCTCGCTTGAAAACCCTGATCAATAATCAGGCGTAGCCCTTGTCCGAAAGCTAACGTCACGGACGCAGTGAGCATCAAGGCAAAAAACGCGGCAACCACCCGCCACCGATAAGGTTTCAAAAAATCGAGCGCAGGCCCTAACCCCCTCAGGTTTTGACGAGACTGCAGTTCTAGATCGTCAACCATGACGCGATTATGACGAGACGAGGACGACGCATCATAACGAAACACTCTCCGGGAACAACTGCGATTGAAAAAACAACGCGTTCCTGCTGAACTCCAGGCATGACTCTTGAAACGATTCAAATTGACCCCGCGGAAACCCCCTCTGGAACCGTCATTTGGCTACACGGCCTTGGCGCCGACGGCCACGACTTCGAAGCGATCGTGCCCGAATTAAAGTTGGACGCTCCCGTCCGCTTCGTTTTCCCGCACGCACCAAAGCGCTCCGTGACCATTAACGGGGGGATGGAAATGCGGGCTTGGTACGACGTCGATCCAGGTTCGCCGCTTTCTGGCACCGAGGATATTCGTCAATCAGCCGCCGCGGTTCAAACGCTTGTAGAAGACGAAAATCGTAACGGCATGCCCTCCAATCGAATCGTTCTCGCCGGATTTTCGCAGGGCGGCGTGATTGCCTTCCATTTAGGTCTACGGTCTGAATATCGATTCGCCGGGTTAATGGCATTATCAACGTACGTTCATGACCACGAGCATGTTGGTAACGAGGTCAGTTTCGCCAGTATAGATACCCCCATTTTCATGGCACATGGAATCGCCGACCCGATGATTCCCATCACTCGGGCGGTGACTTCACGCGAAGCGCTTACAGCCCTCAACTACCAGGTCGATTGGCACGAATACGGTATGGGACATCATGTCTGCCCGGAAGAACTCGTCGACATCAAGGGGTTTCTGGAGCACGTACTTACTTGAGGCTTGAAACCGACGCTACCAGCAAGACCGAATGGCTCAAGACGGTACTTTCCGATTTCGACGCATTTTTGCAAGACCACGCATCAGCGGAGAAAAAAGCGTCGGGTATGGCCCTCAATATCGCTTCGCATTATCCCGACCAACCCACAATCCTGAGAGCAATGTGTGATCTTGCCGTAGAGGAACTAACCCACTATCGAGAAGTCGTGAAACTCCTTATTAACCGGGGCTTACAACCGGGACCAGATCGTCGAGACACGTACGTTCGTTCCCTCAATCAAGAAATCCGTAGAGGCCCCAAAGCCTTCTTAATCGACCGTCTTTTGATTGCTGCAATCGTCGAATATCGAGGGAACGAACGTTTTAGCTTAATCGCCCAAGCAGCTAAGGACGCAAACTTGCGACGTTTTTATACGAGCATCGCAGAAAGTGAAGCCCGTCACTTCGAATTATTCTTGAAACTGGCCAGCTCCGTGGGCGGTACACAAGCCCGCCTTGACGCACTTCTTGAAGCAGAAGCTCGAATATTGAGTAACCTCCCGCTGAGAGCCGCTCTCCACTAGCCACTTGAAAAATACAGTCGATCAATACCTCGATCACTATGCCGAGCCCGAAGCCAAGAATCGGCAACCGTTAAAAAAAACCTTTGGGCACGTCGTGGTAGTCCCCGCATACGACGAACCGTTCGAGTTTGCGCAGGCAATGCTGAGCTCGCTTGGATCAGACGTTCTGATGATCGTCGTTGTCAACGTTCCCGATCACGTTGATACGCAAAGTCCAATGTATCGGCGCTCGAAAAAGCTCCTTCGACAGCTCGGCGCGCCGAATCTCCTGGTCGTGGACCGAGTCAATCGACCCATCCCGAAAAACCAAGGGGTCGGTCTCGCCCGGAAAATAGGAGCTGACACGGCGCTCGGTTACATCCGCGATGACATGATCGTCGAACCCCATATCTATTCTGTCGACGCCGATGTAGAGCTACCCAATGGTTACATCCCCGCGAAGCCAAGGGCCGAGGGGACACATCTCTATTCGTACCGTCACGTGTCGACAGATCCGGAGGTGCTGCGGCGAGCTCAGCTCTACGAAATTCACATGCGCTATTACGTAGCCGGATTACGTTTAGCAGGCTCACCGTACGCATTCCACACACTTGGCAGTACCATTAGTGTTTCGGCCTTAGCTTACGCTCAGGTTCGCGGATTTCCGCGACGAGAAGCGGCTGAAGATTTCTATTTCTTAAACAAATTAAGCAAGGTGTCGAAGATCCATCTCACGGGATCGCCCGAAATAATAATCAACGCACGCCCATCCCAACGAGTACCGTTCGGGACAGGCCCCTCCATAGCCTCGATTACTGAACCAGATGAGTGTTACTTGAGTTACAACCCTCAATCGTTTGAGTTGCTTCGCGAAGTCATTGATGCCATCTCCACTGACACCGAGGGCTCGCTCGGAGGGGCCTCCGCAATAACCATGAATCGGTTGGGCTATTTTGATTTCGTCTCCCGTAATCCAACTATTCGACAACGTCACGAATGGTTTGACGGTTTCAAAACGCTTCGTTTCATCCATCTAATGCGCAATGTTTTACCAGACGTTCCGCTCTTAAAGAGCATTACCCATCAATGGCCAGAGCTACCTCCCGATCGAATTGACTTGATCGCTAGACTACGTCAAGAAGATAGAAAGCCACGGTTGTCAGGCATTCCCAGCCTCTATCGCTGATAACGGGGGCTCGCCGGAGTCTTGTTTCCGCAAACTCACGTAAACCTCCATTGAACAACACATCCGCAGCTGAGAACGCGCTGGTAACCAATAGAACCAAGAACGGGTCCAGGATCGATCACCTCGAATAGCGCCGTTTCCGCGCGACGCCTCTGCAATGCGCGATGCCTGGTAGAATGCACGCTCGCATGGCTTCCGAGCAGATATCGTGTCCGCGAGTGCTAGGATCTTCATTGATGGTCAAGCAGGCAGCACTGGGCTTGAGGTTACCGAGCGCCTCACCGACAGAGACGACATCGAACTCGTAGACATCGACAACGAACAGCGCAAACGACCCGAAGCAAGGCGCGAGTGTTTTGAGTCGGCTGACGTGGTCGTGCTATGCCTTCCAGACGAAGCGGCGCAGGAAGCGGTATCACTTTCCGAGAAAACGCGTTTTATCGACGCGAGCACCGCCCATCGCGTCCACGATGGGTGGACATACGGTCTCCCTGAACTTACGTACGGTCAAAGGGACAGCATTCGAGAATCTAGGCGAGTTTCAAATCCTGGCTGTTACGCAACCGGGTTCTTGCTGAGTATCCGGCCACTCGTGGACGAAACGATCGTCTCAAGAAACGCCTTGATTCGAACCCATGCGCTATCGGGCTATTCGGGCGGCGGAAGGCAACTGATTGAGAAGTACTCGCGCGATAAGGGAATCGAGCAACCCACGCGCCCATACGCATTCAATTTAAACCACAAGCACGTCCCCGAAATGCGGCACTATGCTGGGTTGGAAAGCGCTCCTTTCTTCATGCCCACCGTCGGAAATTTTTTTCGGGGTATGTTGGTCCAGACACCCTTCTTCTTGAACGAACTCAACCGTTCGGTTCGTCCAGCCGATATCGTTGAAATCTTCCAAACTCGCTATGCGGATGAACCGTTTGTGCGAGTCATTGAAGCGCCCCTCGATGACGAACTCGACGAAGGCTTTCTTTCACCCACCGCATGCAACGGCAGTAATCGTATCGACATCATGGTGTTTGGACATGAGCAACAAGTCCTCGTTGTCGCTCGACTGGATAACCTGGGGAAAGGAGCAGCTGGCGCCGCTGTCCAGAACCTTAATCTCATGTTGGGTCGCGACGAAAGCTCAGGCATTTCGGAATGAGCAAGACCTCGGTTAACGAAGAGAGCGTGGGCGTTCTCGAATCACGAATGAAAGCCTTCCGGCAACATTCGCTCAACTTGGACCTTACCCGGGGAAAGCCCTCGCCGGAGCAGCTAGCCCTTTCCGACTCACTGGACGGCATCCTCGATGGCGATTACCGGCTCGAGAATGGTACTGACGCAAGAAATTACGGCGGGCTGCGGGGTATTCCGGAAGCACGTCGACTCGGAGCCCAACTGCTTGAGACGGATCCCGACAACGTCATCGTATGCGGTAATTCGAGCTTACAAGCCATGCACCTCGTGATGGACACGGCGATGAACCACGGGCTTTTCCATGAGCGCTACAGCGATTTGGGTCCAACCCGTGCGGTGGTACCAGTGCCTGGGTATGACCGCCATTTCACGCTAACCGAATCGTTCGGCATCGAAATGATCTCGATACCGATGACCGCGACGGGGCCAGATATGGATGCCCTGGAAGAGGTCATTGCTTCGGACACCCAATGCCGGTTTCTTTGGTGCGTACCTAAATATTCCAATCCGACTGGATGTGTTTACGACCCGGATACGGTCAATCGAATAGCGGCACTGCCAAGCAAAGCCCCCGGACCGTTGCTCATCCTCTGGGACAACGCGTACGCCGTCCACGACTTCGATCTCCCGAAAAAAGAACTTGCTCCAATACTGACGTTTGCTCGTGACCATCGAACAGAAGACAGCGTCATCATGTTTGCATCGACTTCCAAGATCACGTTCGCGGGTGGCGGAATCGCATTTATCGGTGGCTCACAGAACACGTTACAAGCGATTGAATCGAGACTCGAAGTTATGACAATCGGGCCAGATAAAGTGAACCAACTGCGTCACGCCAAATTTTTGAACGGCCGTCTGGAGGACCACATGGCCGCTCACGCTCGAATCCTTAAGCCCAAATTCGACGCGGTGGAGCGCTGCCTTCAACAGCACCTTGGAAATCGCGACCTTGCGACATGGACTCGTCCCGAAGGCGGCTACTTCGTGGCTCTCTCGACACCGCCTGGTTTTGCAAATCAGGTGGTGGCCATGGCCGCAACCGCCGGCCTTGCTCTTACGCCGGCAGGTGCAACGTTTCCATACAGCCATGATCCGGAGGACTCGGTCATCCGCATTGCTCCCACGTTTGCTTCAACCAGTGAAATCGAAACCGCGATTGAAGTTCTTGCGGTTTGTCTTGAGCTATCCATACGCACCGGTTCTTGATGCACATGAGCGACAACGAAGAAACACTAACATTCGCCGAATTTGCACTCCCGCCTGCGATCACGGCGGCCACTGACGATCTCGGCTTCACCCAGTGCACCCCCATACAAAGCGCGGTACTTCCGTACAGCCTCTCCGATTACGACGTTACCGGACAGGCTCAAACAGGTACCGGTAAAACCGCAGCGTTCCTAATCACGATTCTCACGCAACAGATCGAATTCCCCGGGGAAATATCCAGACCCCCCGGAGCCCCGAGAGCGCTGGTACTCGCCCCGACGAGGGAACTTGCGTTGCAAATAGAAGAGGATGCTCGCGATCTATCGGGTCACATGGATGCCCACGTGGTCGCCGTGGTAGGAGGGATGGACTTCGATCGGCAGCAACAACAACTCGAGAAACGTCCCGTCGACATTCTCGTTGCAACGCCCGGACGACTGATCGACTTTTGCAACCGGCGAGTAGTCAGCCTGCGCCAAGTCGAAATACTGGTCATCGACGAAGCCGACCGGATGCTCGATATGGGCTTTATACCCGACGTTCGTCGCATCGTTTACCAAACACCCAAGAAACGTGATCGCCAAACACTCTTTTTCAGCGCCACGTTCAATGACGATGTCATGAATTTGGCAGATCAGTGGACCGTCAACCCGATACACGTCGTGATCCAACCTGATCAAGTTGCCGTCGACTCGGTCGACCAACGTTTCTGGCATACAGCCAAAGCCGACAAACCGGGAACGCTCGTACAATTTATTCAGCGCAAGAAACCCGCCCACACCCTCGTTTTCGTTAATCGAAGGGATCAGGCGAGGTATCTGGTTTCGCACCTAAATCGCGAGGGCATCCAGTGCGAAGGATTAGCCGGAGATATCCCGCAGCGCAAACGATTGGCAACGCTCAATCGATTTAAAGAAGGCAAAACAAATCTCGTTGTGGCAACCGACGTCGCGGGCCGAGGTATACATGTGGAAGGGATCAGTCACGTCATCAATTTTGACCTACCCGAAGACGCTGAAGACTACGTCCACCGTATCGGTCGTACCGGTCGCGCTGGGGCATCGGGAATCTCTATTAGCTTCGTTTCCGAAGACGATGCTTTTAACCTACCGGCGATCGAGGAGTTCATCGGAGCAAATATCGTTTGCACGCATCCCGATCTATAAGACCAGAAGGCTCTTTCCGACGTTGTTCGTTTTAGGCAGACTCGCGTCATGAGCCAACCCACTCCGATCGCAATCGTGCAAATGTGCGCAACCGCGGACGTCGACGCGAATCTTGAAACCACACGTAAGCTCGCGGCTGCAGCCGCGAATGCGGGAGCCCGCGTGGTCTTCCTTCCGGAAGCGTTCGCTTACATCGGTTCGGATCGCGGACGCCAACCCTGGTTGGAGAATCTGCCAATGGGTGGGCCGATTTTACAAACGTGCCGAGAAATCGCTCAAACCCATCGAATCGACATCGTGGCTGGCGGTTTCCCAGAACGCGCAGGCGACGACCGCTCCTACAATACTTGCATACACGTCGACCCCGAAGGCGTTCTAGCCGCACGGTATCGAAAAATTCACCTCTTCGACGTCGACCTGGCCGACGGAACGCGTCTACTCGAATCAAAATCCACCGTCCCAGGTGTTGAAGCAGTCACTACGCGAATGCCGTTTGGGACGTTGGGTCTCAGCGTTTGTTATGACGTTCGATTCCCCAGCCTTTATCAGGATCTGGTGGATGCCGGCGCTATTGCCTTAACGGTCCCAAGCGCTTTCACCAAGACGACCGGCCAAGATCATTGGCACGTCTTACTACGGGCGCGTGCCATCGAATGTCAGGCTTACGTGATCGCGCCAGCACAACACGGCTCGCACGGACATCGCAATCGCCAATCGTTTGGACACGCCCTTGTTATTGACCCATGGGGTCGAATCGTCGCTGAGTGCGATAGCGGCGACGGCTTTGCGATCGCGTCCATCGATCCCGCAGAGGTCAAACGAGTGCGAAGCGAACTACCGAGCCTAGCAAATCGTCGAACATGGCATTGAGCGACAGCGCTAAACGTCCCGGCAGCCCGTTACTGACGGTCGCCGCGATCGTGATCATCATCGCTGGAATCAAAGCAGCAGAAGACATCATGGTGCCGTTTCTGCTAGCAGTATTCATTGCAACCGTGGCCGCTACCCCGATTTTCTGGCTGAGTCGATCGCGTGTTCCAATCGCGGTCGCGATCGCTCTAGTTTCCACGGGACTCATCATCGTCTTGCTTGGCCTTGGCTTGCTAGTGGCTGACTCCGTCCAGCAGTTTTCGCTACAGCAGAGCCTTTACGAAGAGCGACTCCGAGACCTCATCAGCTTTCTCGGGCCGATCCTTAATCGCCTCGGCATCCCAACATCTGGCGACTTGGTTAGTGCTCGATTTGATCCCGGAAATTTGTTGTCTCTTGCTGCCAATACGGTGCGGGGGGTTGGGAGCGCGCTTTCAAACGGTTTTCTTATTCTGTTGACCGTTATTTTTATCATCGCGGAAGCCTCCAGTTTTCCCACAAAACTTCGAGAAGTGCTAACGAATCCAGAACGCGATCTGGCGCATTTCGATCGTTTTGTCGCCAACGTTAATCGATACATCGCCATCAAAACGACGATCAGTGTCGCTACTGGATTCACCGTCACTTGTTTCTTGGCGTTAATTGGAGTCGATTTCCCACTGTTGTGGGGGGTCCTGGCGTTCATGCTCAATTACGTCCCCACGATCGGCAGCATCATCGCAGCAATACCTGCGGTCCTGCTCGCGCTGGTCCAGCTCGGTTCATTCTCCGCACTCGCGACCTTGGCCTTTTACCTGCTTATCAACGCCATAATGGGCAACGTGGTTGAACCCAAATACATGGGGCGGGAGCTAGGTCTTTCAACGTTGGTGGTGTTTGTTTCGCTGGTATTTTGGGGTTGGGTACTCGGCCCCGTCGGCATGCTTCTCTCCGTCCCACTTACCATTACGGCCAAGATTGCATTGGAAGCGAATCCTGCAACCCGTTGGATCGCTTATTTGTTAGGCCCGGCAGTGTCATTCCGTAGCGCGGTACTCGCAGACAAAATAGACGAGGAATGACCTACGAACGCGACAATATCCGGGCGATGGAGGGCTACGCCTACGGTGAACAACCCACAAACGGAGAAGTCGTCAAGCTCAACACCAACGAAAACCCGTATCCACCAACTCCCCTAATCAAATCGACCCTGAAGAATTTTGATATCGATCTTTTGCGACGTTATCCCGATCCCACCGCGGACGGCCTCCGCCAGCTTGTCGCTTCGCGTCTCGACGTAACTGCCGACAACGTTCTCGTCACCAACGGTGGCGATGAGGGCCTGCGCCTTGCCGTGACGACGTTGGTAAACCCCGACGGGGTATTAGGAATGGTTGATCCCAGCTACTCGCTCTACCCCGTCCTCGCGAATATCCAGGGTTGTCGTGTCGAGTCTTTGCGGTTGGAAAACAACTGGACTCTGCCCGAGGGGTTTAGTGCACAAATGAACGCGTCCGGCGCACAGCTCACGTGCCTCGTGAATCCACACGCACCTAGTGGCGTTCTCTGCCCGCTCGATGCACTACGAGAGGTCGCCGAAGCTCTTAAGGGCGTTCTCCTAATCGACGAAGCCT
>JAKUTI010000009.1 GCA_022448765.1 Pseudomonadales bacterium | reverse complement strand
GAATTGGTTGACGAGATGTCGGCGGGCCGATTGCGAATTAGGGTCTATGGTGGCGGCGAGCTAGTACCAGAATTGGAAGTATTTGATGCTGTGTCGGCTGGCACAGCTGAAATGGGACACGGCGCTGCGTACTACTGGCGAGGCAAGGTTCCCATAGGCCAAGTATTTGCCACCGTACCCTTCGGCATGACCGCGCAGGAGATGAACGGATGGTTGCACCATGGTGGTGGGATGGCTCTTTGGCGTGAATTGTACGAGCCGTTCGGACTAATTCCGCTAGCCGCTGGAAACTCGGGCGTGCAAATGGCCGGCTGGTTCAACCGCGAAATTCGTTCGCTCGATGATATCCGAGGACTAAAAATGCGAATCCCAGGTCTAGGAGGGGCCGTAATCCAGAAGGCTGGGGGGATTGCCGTCGCCATGCCGGGAAGCGAGATGTACACCTCTATGCAGACAGGGGTGATCGACGCAACTGAGTGGGTTGGACCATACAACGACCTTGCCTTTGGGCTCCACGAGGTTGGCAAGTACTACTACTACCCGGGTTGGCACGAGCCCGGCACGACATTGGAGGCCATCGTTAACGCGGCTGCTTGGCATCGCCTACCGAAAGATCTTCAGGCCATTTTGGAGGTGGCAACTCGTGCAATAAATCAGGATGTGCTCGATGAATTCACCGCTCGAAACAATGCAGCTCTCAAGGTCCTAGTCGAGCAGCATGGGGTTGAATTACGCCGGCTTCCAAACGATGTCATCAGGGAATTCGCAAAAATCTCACAAGAACTGGTTGGCGAGACGGCGGGCGATGATCCTTTGGCAAACCGAATACTTGAGTCGTACCGAGAATTTGCCGACAACGTCCGTGAATACCACGCCATTTCTGAGCAGGCGTACATCAACGCACGGGACGCCGATTGAATATTCTGCCTAGAGTTGATTGGGTAACCAGGTTGTCAACCCAGGTACCGCGACCAGTAATGCCAAGAGAAGAAGCTGCAAACCAATAAAAGGAACGACGCCTCGATAGATGTGTGAAGTCGCGATCGTGTCCGGTGCAACGCCTCTGAGGTAGAAGAGTGCAAACCCAAATGGCGGTGTTAGGAAAGAGGTCTGGAGATTCACGGCGATCAAAATGCCCAGCCAGATCGGGGCGATCCCCATGCTCAGTAGCACTGGGCCGACGATAGGCACAACTACGTACGTAATTTCAATAAAGTCGAGAATGAAACCGAGCAAGAAAATGACCAACATGACGATGCCAAGAGCTGTCCATTGACCACCGGGCATGCTGGCGAACAGGGCGGCGACCAGGTCATCGCCGCCGTAGCCTCGAAACACCAGGGAGAATATGGACGCGCCGATGAGAATGAAAAACACCATGGAGGTGGTCAGTACGGTCGCCTGCATGATTTCCTGAAGAGTTTTTCTGTTGAGGGAGCGGTACAGGATGGCGAGTAGTAAGGCTCCCATGGCGCCGACAGCTGCGGCTTCGGTCGGTGTTGCATACCCCAGTAAGATAGAGCCCAGAACCGCGACGATCAGGACCAGTGGGGGTACGAGTCCCTTGGTAAGCGCGACGGCGAGAGGAGGGCCGGACTCTGTTTCTCTGGGAGGGACGGGGGCTGATGTAGGCTGGTAAAACGCTCGGGAAAGTAGATAAGTGGCGTAGAGGAGAACCAAGATAAAGCCCGGAATAAGTGCACCGGCAAACAGATCGCCGACAGATACCGTTTTCGGAGCAAATAGACCCTGACTCATTTGGGCTTGCTGGTAGGCGTTTGAGAGCACGTCGCCCAACAACACCAAAGCGATCGATGGCGGAATGATTTGACCCAGTGTACCGGTAGCCGCGATTGTCCCACTGGCGAAACTCGGCTCATAACCGTGTCTTAAGAGCGAAGGTAATGCGAGTAATCCCATTGTGACGACTGTGGCACCAACAATACCCGTACTGGCTGCCATCAACATACCCACGGTAATGACGGCGATACCCAAGCCTCCGGGCATTCGGCCCATTAGTCTTGCCATGCTTTCAAGTAGCGTTTCGGCGATGTTGGTGCGCTCCAGCGTTATGCCCATCATGACAAACAGCGGGACCGCAATTAGGGTCTGGTTTGTCATGATTCCGTAGAGTCGACCCGGCAAGAATCCGAGACTGTTAAGGTCGAATATATCCGCGATCCCGCCGATAAACGCGAACAAAAGGGCGACGCCTCCAAGCGTTGGCGCGACAGCATATCCGGCGAGCAAGGCGAGAAAGACGGCCACGAACATCAGCAGAGGGATGTATTCAACCATGTCGTAATTGTCGGTATGTCCGAAGCACTTCAGAAATAGCTTGGATTGATAACAATAGAGCGGAGAGAGGAATCAGTGTTTTCAGAAAGTAAACTCCCGGAATCCCGCCCGCTTCGGGAGATCCCTCGCGAATTGCCCAGGACCGCATGACGTAATCAAAGCTTTCCAGGGTAATGACCAAACAGATCGGCAAAAGGAAGCCCACATGACCGATCAGATTAATCCGCTGCCTACTGCGTCTGGAGAGCCGGTTGAAGAGCAGATCGACGCGTACATGACGGTCGTGCTTCAAGGCATACGAAAGACCGATCATAAAAACCAGGGCGTGCATGTAGGTCACGGACTCTTGCAGGGCGATGGCGCCGGTATCGAAGCCGTAACGTAATACGACAACCGTACATGTGATAACCACCATTCCAAGGCTAAGCCACGCGACGGTGCGTCCGCTGATTTCGATTATCGCGTCGATTTTCACTGAAAGAGAGCTCTTGTTAAGTGTTCCGCGACAACCCCGACAAAGATAGTAAACCCGACCCAAGTATTATTACCGAACGCCTTGAAGCACAGTGTTTCGTCACGCGTACGGATCAAAATTTGCTGGTAGACGAACAAGCCAGCAACGGTCGTGACGGCCAATAAATAGGGCGTTTTAAAGCCGGAATAGTTTCCCAGTAGGAACAAAAGTATCACAGAGACGGATTGTAAGACGCCGACGGCCAGACGATCCCAATCCCCGAGCAAAAGAGCCGTTGACTTCACTCCGATGTTGCGGTCATCCCGGCGATCGACCATGGCGTACTGAGTATCGTAGGCGATGATCCAAATGACGCTCATCAGGAAAAACAGACAAACGGGAACGCTGAGTTTCCCGTGTATGGCTGTGGATGCCATGGGTATACCCCAACTAAACGCGATACCGAGAATTACCTGGGGGAAAAACGTGACTCGTTTCATAAATGGATAAACGATCGCAATACAAAATCCGGCAACGGCCATCCAGCGAGTAATTTCGTTTAGCGTGAACATCAACATCAGCGCGAAGGTGGATAGAGCGAGAAACACAAGGACTGCCTCAACGAGGCGTACGCGACCATCGGCGAGTGGGCGTGATTTGGTTCGCTCAACAAAGGGGTCGATATTTCGGTCCACGATGTCGTTGGCGACACATCCTGCGGCACGCATGATGAAAGTACCAAGAACAAATACAGAAAGGATCGAAACGGCAGGGACGCCCTCAGCTGCGAGCCACAGTGCTGTGAGCGTAGGCCACAACAACAACAGGGTTCCCACGGGACGATCTAGCCGCATCAGTTCGAATAGCGCGTTAAGTTTTTGCGAAGGCGTCATTAGTTTTGCGGGGACGGCTCGGTCGATTGATTTATGTGGCTTGCACAAGGTAGTTTACAGCGCGCTTGGACAACCCTAGGTAGTAATTCATGCGGAAATGGCAATGCATCGTTTGTGGTTGGATTTACGATGAAGCTGAGGGCTGCGAGGAAGAAGGGCTCGCGCCGGGCACCAAGTGGGAGGATGTTCCGGAAGATTTTGTTTGCCCCGAGTGCGGCGTGGCAAAGGAAGATTTCGAGATGATTGAGGTGGGCTAGGTTATTCATGAATCTTACGGTACGAATACTGATCGGAATGGCGGCAGGCGTAGTTGTCGGGCTCGCGGTGCAAGCTTTTACGTCGGATGACCACTGGATTCAAACAGTATTGGTCCAGGACGTATTCGATGCCGGCGGCAAGGTTTTCATCGCGTCTCTTCGGTTAATGGTCGTACCTCTGGTGCTCGTGTCTTTGGTGTGCGGCTCGTCAAGCCTTGTGGATGGGGCGAGCATGGGGCGATTGGGAGGGAAGTCGATCGGCCTTTATCTTTTCACCACCGCGGTTGCGATTTCACTAGCCCTTGGGTTGGCACTCTTAATTAGCCCAGGCGAGGGCGGTTCCGCTGGACGAGCATTCGAATACACGCCCCGGCCAAGCCCTGGACTGAAGGAAACGTTTCTGAACATTTTCCCTACCAACCCCGTTCAGGCCATGGCCGATGGCAAGATGTTGCAAATTATCGTTTTTGCACTGCTTTTGGGAACAGCCCTTGGGCGCTCGGGGGATGCTGGTCAAAGAGTCCGGTCACTTTTTGTGGACCTCAATGGGGTCCTTATGCGACTAATCGTTATGCTGATCAGCCTGGCACCCTTTGGTGTTTTTTTCCTGATGGCCAAACTTTTCTCCGAAGTTGGTTGGCGCGACATTATTGAGCTTGGAAAGTACTTCTTAACGGTAATTTTGGTGCTGGTTATTCACGCGTCGATTGTCTACCCAACATTGTTGATGTGGCTCGCAAAAACAAATCCTCTTAAGTTCTACCAAAAGATGCGAGAACCAATGCTTTTTGCGTTTAGTACATCGTCGAGCGGAGCGACCTTACCGGTAACCCTGCGCACAGTAGAGAAGAAATTGGGTGTCGATAACAGCATCGCTTCCTTTTCGGTTCCTCTGGGAGCGACCATCAACATGGATGGCACCGCAATTATGCAAGGGGTGGCTACGGTTTTTATCGCTCAATATTTCCATGTAGACCTCGTCTTTACAGACTATTTGATGGTCATCCTCACCGCTACAATGGCCTCGGTTGGGACCGCGGCCGTACCGGGCGTCGGTTTGATTATGTTGACGATGGTGCTCACCCAGGTCGGGTTACCCGTGGAAGGTATCGCTTTGATCATTGGCGTCGATCGGCTGCTCGATATGACGCGTACGGCCGTTAATGTTGCGGGTGACGCAATGGTGGCGACGACCGTCGCGCATTCGGAAAAGAAGCTTGATCGTTCCGTGTTCGATGACCCAACTGCCGGGCGAGCTAATCCTTAAAGACGAAACGGTGCTACACCGAGGCGTAGGAAGTCTCTGGCGGTGTCCAGGCTTTGATTATCGCTTCGACGGTCTCTAAATCTGCCTCACGCATCTTATCGCCGGTTTGAACGACGTCTTTGAATAACGATATGTCGGTACTAAGGTCAGACACGCGAAATTGTCGCTCACCGGTTTGGCGGGTCCCCATAATGTCGCCCGGTCCGCGAAGCTCGAGATCTTTTTCTGCGATAAGAAAGCCGTCGTTGGTTTCACGCATTACGTTCAAACGCGATTTTGCGAGTTCTGTTAGTGGAGCCTCATAGAGTAAAGTACAGTGACTGGGTAAGTGACCGCGACCGATCCTACCCCTCAACTGATGGAGCTGGGCTAGGCCCAAACGATCGGGATCATCGATGACCATTTGGGTTGCATTTGGGACGTCCACACCAACCTCTACAACCGTGGTTGAGACCAATAATCCTATTTCCCCCGATTTGAATTGAGACATCGTTGCCGACTTCTCGAACGCTTTCATACGGCCGTGGATAAGTCCAACCGTCACATGGGGCAACTTTTCTTTGAGCTCTTTATATACGGTCTCTGCTGCTTTGATCTCACTGTCTGCGGATTCCTCGATGGCCGCACAGATCCAAAAAGCCTGTTGGCCCGCGGTGACTCCGTGGCCAATGCCTTCAACGACTTCATCGCGTCTCGCGTTGGCGTTTATTGACGTGATGATGGGCGCTCGTCCCGGAGGCATTTCATCGATAACCGATAGCTCCATATCGGCGTACAAGGTCATGGATAACGTCCTCGGAATCGGGGTTGCAGTCATCACTAATTGGTGGGGCAAACGCCCTTTATTACGCAGCGACATTCGCTGATGAACACCGAACCGATGTTGTTCGTCAACAATCGTTAAACCGAGATCGCGAAAAACAACGTCTCGTTGAAAAATGGCGTGTGTACCGATGATCACTAAATCATCGCCATCGGCGATGGCCTTCAATCTGGAACGTCGCTCTGCCGCAGCAAGACGGCCGGTTAGGAGGCCAACGCGAATGCCAAGAGGCGAAAGCCAACTTGAAAACGTTTCATAGTGCTGCTCTGCAAGAATTTCTGTTGGTGCCATGATGGCCGTCTGGGTGCCGTTTTCGGCTGCTCGTATTGCTGCAAATGCTGCTACAACGGTTTTTCCGGAGCCGACGTCTCCCTGAATCAAACGCATTGTCGCGCGAGTTTTCGCAAGATCGTTGAGGACATCGGTGGTGGTTTTTCGCTGCGCTCGAGTGAGTCGGAAACCGAGTTCCTTCAACAATTCTTTGCCAAGCTGGCGAACAGGCGGAAGTGCCCGTGCCGGCGTACTTGAAACGTCTTCTTGGCGACGTTTCATTACAAGGTAGTACGCCAACAACTCGTCGAAGGCTAGGCGCTTCCGAGCTGCTTCAACCATCTCTGGCTGCTCGATCGGCGGGAGATGGACTGATTGCAAGGCGTCTTCTAGTGTAAAGCCCATTGTTTTGTACGAATGAAGATCGGGGGGTTGCGCAAGAACTTGTTGAATCCAGCCTGCAATCCGCGAATTTGTAATACCCGCGGTGACTCTGTACACGGGCTTTAATTCTGGTTCGATAGGGCCTGGCTCTGAAGTGAAAACCCGATACTCGGGATGGACCATTTCGAGCCCGGAACGGTTAAGCCGAGCCTCACCAAATAAACGCAACCAAACGCCCGGTCGGAGCGATTCGCGTTGATGCGGGCTAAAGTGAAAAAGGCGCATGCTGAGAAAGGCGCCGCCGTCATCCAACGTAATAATCAAACTGCGGCGACGACCATAGCCCACATTAACCTTCACTATTTCACCTGAGACATAGCATTCATCTCCTGCATTTAATTGACCGATAGGGATGCTGTGAGTCCGGTCTTGGTAACGAACTGGAAGATGCAAAAGTAAGTCGAGTTGGTTGCGAATTCCCAGACGCGCTAATTTTTTAGCCGCCGATGGGCCAATGCCCTTGAGCGAGATAACGGACTCGTCTTTCAGCTGGGTTGCCTTGCGATCGACAGTACCGCCTCGATTTCTACGCGGGCTCCACGGGGTAGCTCGCTGACTCCAACCACCGAGCGAGCCGGGAACGGACGCGTAAATTTTGCCGTGAAGGCCTTGTTTACCTCCTCAACTAGCTTGAGATCTGTCAGAAAAACGGTCGTTTTAACGACAGAATTCAGCGAACCTCCGCTTGCAGCGCACACTGACGCGAGGTTGTGGAAAACCTGCAGAATCTCCGCCTGGAAGGTATGCGAGACTAGATGCATCGTCGTGGGATCAAGGCCGATTTGGCCGGAAAGATAAACAGTTTCGCCAGTATCGATAGCTTGGGAATATGGACCAATCGCGGTCGGTGCCGCTTGGGTCGATATATCGACGCGTGTCACTAGCCAACGGCTCGTTCTACAGTCTGCACTGGTATTACGCTGCGGAGGCGCTGCATCGCGCGGTTAAGGTGATCCCGATCTCGAACTGAAAGTTCAACAGCTACCGTTGAAAGATCCGATGATCGTTCGTCAACCCGAATATTGTTGATCCCAGCGTCTACCGTGGTCACGGAGGTGGCGAGTTCCGCCACAATGCCCTTACGGCGTTTGACGGTGAGCCACAGGGTCGTTTCAAATTCGCCCTTTGTCTCGCTCCAGCGCGCAGGAAGTATGTCCTGTGGTGCGCGCCGGCGAACCTCGGCGACGTTATTGCACGCTTCCAGGTGCACGACGAGTCCCTTCCCCGGCGTCATATGACCAACGACGGAGTCGCCTGGTACCGGCCCACAACATCGGCCGTAATTTATAACGAGCCCTTCGCCGCCACTAATGGCAACAGAGCCGCCTTCATGTATATCAACTGCCTGATACGCGGGATTTTCTAGCGACAGCAACCGCTGCGCGACGACGTACGGCATGAGATTGCCGATGCCGATATCGGCGAGTAAATCGTCCAGCCTTCGGACATTGAATTCTCGAAAAACTTTTCGTAAGCGCCGGAAGTCCAAATCGTTAATGGATGTATTCGCGTTAGCGAGCGTTCTGTCCAGTAGACGTCGACCGAGGCGCACGGAGTCCGACCGCTGTTGTATCTTCAGGGCCATGCGAATCCCGGACCTTGCTCGACCTGATACAGCGAATGTGAGCCACTCTGGAGTGGGATGGGCGTCGGAAGCCGTGATTATCTCGACGGTCTGACCGGACTCTAATGATTTTGACAATGGGACCAAGACTTTGTCGACTCGGCATGCAACCGTGTGATTCCCAATATCCGTGTGAATGTTGTAGGCGAAATCGATCGGGCAGCTACCTCTTGGTAATTTGAGAATATCGCCGTTTGGGGTGAAGACGTAGAGTTCATCGGGAAACAGATCAAGTTTCAGGTGTTCAATGAATTCCTGAGAGTTACCAGCCTTTTGCTGTAAATCGAGGATGTTATTAACCCACTCGCGGGTTCGGGCGTCGCTGTGTTTGAAGGACGCTGTTTGGGATTTATACAACCAGTGTCCGGCGATGCCATTGTCCGCGATAGAGTCCATTTGACGTGTTCGAATCTGCACCTCGATTGGCACACCGTTCATTCCGAAAAGAGTCGTGTGGAGCGATTGGTATCCGTTCGCTTTAGGAATGGCGATGTAGTCCTTAAACCTACCGGCCCTCGGCTTGTATAGGTTATGAACAGAACCTAAGGCTCGGTAGCAAGCATCGACTTGATCCACGACCACTCGAAAACCAAAGACATCCATGATGTCGCCGAAAGACTTCCTCTGGGACTTCATTTTTGAATAAATTGAATAAAGGTGTTTTTCACGTCCAACCACCGATGCATCAATTCCCTCGCGTTTGAGGGCCGCTAGGATCGACTTCCTTATTTCTTCCATTAAAGCTTTTCGATTGCCGCGTGCAGCAGATACTGCACGGCCGATTAAACCGGCACGCAACGGGTAGAAGGTTTCGAAGCCAAGTTCTTCAAGTTCATTCTTAACCGTATTCATGCCTAGCCGGTTGGCTATGGGAGCGTAAAAATCGAGGGTCTCGCGGGCTATCCGTCGACGCTTATCTCGGTCGAGCGCGCCAATGGTGCGCATGTTGTGTAGCCGGTCTGCCAATTTAACGAGAATGACCCTCAGGTCCCGCGTCGTCGCCATCGCCATCTTTTGAAAATTTTCCGCTTGTTCTTCGGCCGATGTCTTATAGATCGTGGCAAGTTTCGACACGCCATCGACAATGTCTGCCACGTCTTGTCCGAACCGTTCGGCCAGAACTTCTTTGTCTATACTCGCGTCTTCAAGAACATCATGAAGTAAAGCGGCCATAACGGACTGGTGATCCATGTGCATATCGGCGAGGACCCCGGCGACAGCCAAGGGGTGTGTGATGTATGGATGGCCGGACAGCCTCTGCTGACCGTCGTGTGCTTCATCCGCAAACTCATAGGCGCTCCTGACACGTCGGAGTTCGCGCCTGCTCAAATACGATAAAGCCTTGGTAAGAGCCTTGGCGTCGGTAGGAACCGCGATTTCGTCGCTCAGAGCACGCGCGGCAAGTTGAGCCTGAAAGTAGGACTCAGAAGTCGTTTTGTCGGTCATCTCCAAAGCCGAAAGCCGCATCGGTTTCGGAATCGTCGGGCCTCACATCGGCAGCGTCAAGCACTTCGTCGGTAATAAGCCCGTCAGCAATTTCCCGTAGGGCAATGACAGTGGGCTTGTCGCCCTCTTCGTCCACAAGCGGGTCGGCTCGGAATTGGACTAGCTGTCGCGCGCGACGCGTCGCCACCATGACTAACCCAAATCGGTTCTCCACATGCTCAAGGCAGTCTTCAACGGTCACTCGTGCCATAAGTTGCTCGGCGTTATAAGGACGCGCGAGTTTACTCGAATCGGGATTTGCCCGACAAGAGCCTACTAGCGAGGTCCGAGAGGTTTGGCTTGGGCAAAAACACGTCGTTCCTGATGGCGTGAATGATTTCTGTCAGCTCGAACACTGCCTGATCAAAATCATCGTTGACGAGAACGAAGTCGAATTCGTCGAAATGGGATATTTCTTCGACAGCGAGATTGGTCCGTCGCTCGATTTCATCGAGGCTGTCTTTCCCGCGTTTTTGCAAACGTTCAACGAGGGCCCTTCGAGAGGGGGGCAGAATAAAAATACTGGTTGTACCTGGATTCTTTTCGCGTACTTTTCTAGCTCCCTGCCAATCGATCTCGAGTATGACGTCGAACCCATTTGCTAGATTGACGTTGACGCCTTTTAAGGAGGTCCCATAGAGATGGCCGAAAACGCAAGCGTGTTCGAGAAATGCTGAAGCGGACTTCATGGCGAGAAAATCGGCCCGATCGGTGAAGTGATAATGCGCACCCTCTTTTTCGCCTTCGCGTTTTGGTCGGGTGGTATGTGAAATTGAGGCAACAAGCCCTTTGTCGGTTGTAAGAAGTGCGTTTACTAGACTAGTTTTGCCGGCCCCGGAGGGGGCGGAAATGACGAAAAGTCGCCCCGAAGGTTGTGATTTTGGACTCATGCAATCGTGCTAGTGACGGTAGTGTCGGGTTGCTTCAACGAGGCGAAAACTGAGCGAGGCGACGTCATAGGATTATTCTAACTTGATATGATGAGTTGGGTTGCAACAACCGGAAGCGTCGAGAGTAGGATGGATAGACCTAGTGGCCGGGCATCGGATGAGCTGCGAAAGGTAACGATTACGCCAAACTTCACTAAGCATGCGGCTGCGTCAGTACTAATCGAATTTGGTGAAACGAAAGTGATTTGCACGGCGAGTGTGGAGGATAGCGTGCCGGGATTTATGCGGGGACAGGGTCGTGGTTGGGTTACTGCGGAATACGGCATGTTGCCAGGTGCAACGCATAGTCGAGTAGATCGGGAGGCGGCGCGTGGGAAGCAGAGTGGTCGTACGATCGAAATACAACGACTTATCGGCAGATCTTTGAGGGCCGTCGTCGACTTGAATAAGTTGGGAGAGCGCACGATCAGAGTCGATTGCGACGTGATACAGGCTGACGGAGGAACCCGCACAGCATCTATAACGGGGGGTTCGGTCGCGCTGGCGGATGCAGTACTCCAAGTTGCGCCGGAAGCGTTTATCGGCCTGGTCGGATCGGTATCCGTGGGGGTGTTCAAGGGCGTTCCAATATTGGATTTAGACTACCCCGAAGATTCAAATGCGGACACGGACATGAATGTTGTCATGGTCGAAGGCGGTGGCTTTATCGAGATTCAGGGTACGGCGGAAGCAGCCCCGTTTGACGATGAAACACTTGACGGGATGCTTGTACTGGCGAAAAGGGGTATCGCCGCATTATTCAGGGAACAAAGGCTTGCGCTGGGGCTGGGATCTTGACGGAAGAGAGGGCGAACGATTTCGTTCTTGACTTGATTTCGCAACACGTCCTTGAGTTTGGTCAATTCACGCTTAAATCAGGTCGTCAAAGCCCGTTCTTCTTCAATCTTGGAGCTATCGATCTCGGTGATGGACTTCGGCGTCTAGGGGCCGCATACGCGGAAAAACTGCGGGTTCTGGAGTATTCCTTCGATGTGGTTTTTGGCCCCGCGTACAAGGGTATTCCAATCGCGGTATCGACCTCTATAGCCATGGCGGAAGCCGGTCAACGGGTAGGTGTTGCTTACAATCGAAAAGAATCGAAACAACACGGGGAGGGTGGTTTATTGGTTGGCGCGCCATTGGCAGAACGCCGAGTTGTGATTGTCGATGACGTGATAACGGCAGGTACCGCGGTAGCAGAATCAGCTAGTCTGATCCAGGAAGCTGGTGGTGTTTTGGTTGGAATTCTCGTCGCGCTTGATCGACAGGAGTTCGTTGAAGATAGATCTCTTACGGCGGTCGAAAGCGTTTCGGAGGAACTGTCGGTGCCTGTTGAAAGTATTGCAAGTTTGAGCGACGTCGTTCGATGTGTTCAGAATGATCCTGAATGCCGCGATACATACAGAGAGCTAGCGAATTACCAACGATCGCACTGTCAAGTTGCTGAGTAGCAGTCCACCTGGAAATTGATCGAATAGGTGTTCTAATGCTGCCTCTGCCCGCGTGCGAGCTTCCATAGGACGGCGTTAACGACTGGCGATCCCATTGCATCTCCCTCAGCCGAGCCCGGACACAAGCTGAATTCGATGGGGTCGTAATCGTGAGACATTGTGAGCCGTTCTATATAGAACGCTCGCCAATTAGAGTACCGATACCGCTATCGGTTAGGACTTCTAAAAGAAGGGCATGAGGTACTCGACCATCGATAATATGCGCGCTTTGAACGCCACCGTCCACGGCCTCGAGTGCGCAGCGTGTTTTGGGCAACATCCCACCCTTGATCACACCTTGAGAAATTAACGCCGCAGCTTTTTTTCTGCTAAGGGATGCGATTGGGTCGTTGTTCTCGTCGAGAATACCTGGAGTATTTGTGATGAGGACAAGTTTTTCTGCGTCAATATGTTGGGCAACTCCGCTCGCGACCAAGTCTGCATTAATGTTGAGACTTTCACCGTTTGGCCCAACTCCAATGGGCGCGATCACGGGGATGAAATCGCCGTCGATCAGAGACTCGAGAACTGCGTGATTTATAGATTCCACCTCACCGACTTGCCCAATGTCGATGGTTTCGGGAACGTCGGAGCCTTCATTTGTTTCGGCTAATTCCATTCTTCGAGCACGGATCAGATTACCGTCTTTCCCGGTTACGCCTACTGCCATTCCGCCGCTATCGTTTATCAGGGAAACGATTTCTTTGTTGACCAACCCGCCAAGGACCATTTGAACGACATCCATTGTTTCCTTGTCGGTTACCCGCATGCCCCCAACGAATCGCGTTTCGATATTGAGTCGACCGAGTAGCTCCTCAATCTGTGGTCCGCCACCATGCACGACGATCGGATTCATCCCCACCACTTTCATCAAAACAACGTCTCGCGCAAAAGCTCTCTTGAGGCTTTCATCCGCCATCGCATTCCCACCGTATTTGATGACGATGGTAGAGCCGTGAAATCGCTGGATATAAGGTAGTGCCTCGACGAGAATCCGCGCAGTTTCTTCGTGTTCATTCATGGCATTACCAGTTCAGGATCTATATCCACAATCGCGGTTTGGAACGTGTTTTTGATGCGCATTAACGCTTCCGTACTTTGCGCCTCAAACCGCAAAGTAAGCACGGGACTCGTATTGGAAGCCCGAATCAATCCCCAGCCATCGTCGTAGTCTACTCGGATGCCGTCGACAGTCACAACTTGGCCTCTGTCAAAATGATTGCTTTGGGAAAGCATGTCAATGACGTCGAATTTTTTCTTTTCCGTGGTCGAGATCTTAATTTCGGGCGTGGAGATGGCGTTGGGGAAATCTAGAAAAATTTCTTCGACGGGTCGCGTTTCTGCGCTCAACAATTCGAGAAGGCGCGCCGCTGCGTAGATGGCGTCGTCAAAACCAAACCAACGTTCAACGAAGCAAATGTGCCCACTGAATTCACCACCCAGCAGAGCCCCAGTGTCTTTAAGCTTAGCTTTGATGTGGGAATGTCCAGTTTTCCACATCAAAGCCTTGCCGCCGAGGCTGTGGATAAGAGACATTAAGTGATTGCTGCATTTGACATCGAAAATAATTTCGGCACCTGGATTACGGCCTAGGATGTCCTTAGCGAATAACATCAGTATCCGATCGGGCCATATGATAGTGCCACGGTTACTGATAACGCCTAGGCGATCGCCGTCCCCATCGAACGCAATGCCCAAATCGGCATTATGGTGATCGACTGCAGATATGAGATCTTGCAGATTCGCAGGGTCCGCAGGATCAGGGTGATGGTTCGGGAACTCCCCGTCCACATCTTCGTAAAGGGGGACAACACTGCATCCCAGTTTGGCAAAAAGATCGGGTGCGACTAAGCCTGCAACACCGTTCCCACAATCCACAACCACCTTAAGAGGGCGCGACAGTCGAACATCGTTATAGACAGCGGAAACGTAGTCACCAAGCACGTTTGCTTTGCAGTAGTTTCCGGCTCCTTCGGTTAGATTCTTGCCGATAACCCGTTGGTGCAATCGCTGAATCGCGCTTTCGGCGAGGGTGGTGCCTCCGATCATCATCTTCAGACCGTTGTACTCGGGCGGATTATGCGAACCGGTAACCATAATTCCCGTCCCGACCGAAGATCGAGGGCCAGGGAATTCGAGTCTGTCCATACGGCACGCCGAGTAATACAGCAATGGGGTTGGTACGGTCCCAACATCGATGACGTTAACTCCACCATCGTTTAGTCCTTGGGCTAAGGCGTCGCATAGCGAAGGGGTTGAAACCCGGCCATCCCCTCCAATTACGGCGGTATTTTGATCCTGGGACAATGCCTCGGCAGCAAACGACCTTCCTATCCAATAGACGACGTTAGGCGTCAGGTTTGTTTGGACTATCCCACGGATGTCGTAGGCACGAAATATAGCTGGATCGAGTTGGACGTCGGATTTTGTGGCTTGGGCTGCCATGGTTTATCTATTTTAGGTGTGTGTGGGCACGGGAATTTGCTTGCAGGTTCCAGTGAATCGTAGCGAGCTAGCTCAAAAGCGTGCGCATACTACTTGTTTCGAGGTTTTTAATGCTAGGTCCTTTTTTTCGCATATAGGGCAGAAATGGCAGAAACTAACTTGTTCGCGATCTGGGCTTTAGTTGATCTATCAAAAGTGGTCTCGCCGTCTGCATGCAAAAGAGTCACCTCGTTTTCATCACTATCGAATCCGATGGAACGATCGGATACATCGTTCACGACGATGGCATCGAGGCACTTACGTTCACGCTTATGAACCGCATTTTTGATTGGATTTTGTGTTTCTGCCGCGAAACCCACCAAATAAGGGGGATCGGGCAATGCAGCGACGCTCGCAAGGATGTCATCATTTTCGACAAGGTCCATGGATATCGATGGTCCATTTTGTTGCGTTTTTTTTATCTTGTGGGGTTCCGAGCGGATGGGTCGATAGTCGGCGACAGCGGCCACGCCGAACATGATGTCAATATCGCCCGCGAGATCTAGTACGGCCGCTTTCATCTCGGCGGCAGTAGTGACAGGTATTTGTTGCACACCCCTCGGCGAAGGCAGAGCGACAGGACCACTCACGAGGCGGACGACGGCCCCAGCATCGCGTGCCGCTTCTGCAATCGCGTAGCCCTGTTTGCCTGAGCTCGCATTCGTTATGTAACGGACAGGATCGATCGATTCTCTCGTAGGACCAGCAGTAACGAGAACCCTGATCCCTTCCATCGATGCGGAGATCGGACCGGTAGTCGCAAGCAACTGCGAAACAATATCTTCTGGCTCAAGCATTCTTCCAAGTCCGATTTCGCCGCAGGCTTGCTCACCGTGTTCGGGCCCAATAACGTGGACGCCGTCAGTTTTGAGTGCGCCGATATTTCTTTTTGTGGCGGTGTGATTCCACATCTCCACATTCATGGCCGGAGCTACGATCGTGGGAGCCGTCGTTGCGAGGTATAGGGTCGTCAGAAGGTCGTCGCTCTGGCCGTGCGCTAGGCGCGCGAGCAGATTTGCCGTTGCGGGCGCTATTAGGAGGGTATCCGCCCAACGCGCAAGTTCGATATGCCCCATCGAGTTCTCGGCGTCCAAATCCCATAAATCGGCACGAACACGATTGCCAGAGAGTGTGGTCAGTACGGTAGCTGTTACAAAGTGGTGTGCAGATTCCGTCAATACCGGTATGACGTCCATTCCAGCTGCGACGAGCTGCCGAACAAGCGAGGGCGTCTTGTAGGCCGCAATACCGCCACCGATACCAAGTACGATGCGTTTTCCTTGCATTGTTCATCGTTGAGAAAATCAGGGGGGCGCGAGAATAGCACGTCATATTCCGTGGGTTGAGCCTCTTCTTTTGACGACTTGGAGGTACGAGAGCCGTTTCCGACCCTCGATTGCCTGGTGATGACAGGATGTTTAATCACCGCCTTCGGCGTAGCGGCGTTGATGAATTGGAGCCCTTGACTTGGTTTGCGGTGAGGGCTTTGGTATAAAGCCCCACCTTTTTTTGGCGCATCCCATGTCTCAAGTGTGTCAAGTGACCGGCAAGCGGCCTATGAGTGGCAATAACGTCTCTCACGCAAATAATAGGACGCGCCGGCGATTTCTACCCAATATCCAGAGTCACCGGTTCTGGGTAGAGAGTGAGGAGCGGTTTGTGCGGCTGCGTGTTTCGGCTGCCGGCATGCGCATTATCGATAAAAAAGGCATTGAGGAAGTTCTTAAGGATATGCGTAAGCGAGGGGAGAAGGTCTGATGCGCGAAAAAATTAAATTGGTAAGTAGCGCCGATACCGGTCATTACTACACGACGACGAAAAATAAGCGCTTAACCCCTGACAAACTCGAACTTAAGAAATACGACCCGGTGGTGCGTAAACACGTCGTGTATCGAGAAGAGAAGATCAAATAACTGCCAGAACTTCCGGAAGTTGAAACGACCCGTCGTGGCATTGCGCGAGCTTTAGAGGGCCGACGACTGCTCGACGTCGTGGTTCGGGACTCGAGGCTTCGCTGGCCAGTGGTCGTGCCAGACGGGCTTTGGGGACTACGACTCAGCGCGGTTGACCGAAGAGCAAAGTATTTGTTTCTTCGCTTCCCTGGGATGACGGCGCTCGTCCACTTGGGCATGTCGGGGCGTCTTCGCGTTGTTTCAGCAAATTTGCCTGCGGGCAAGCATGATCACGTGGATTTTCATTTTGAGGATGATCGAGTACTGCGGTTAAGTGACCCCCGTCGGTTTGGAAGTATTCATTTCTCGAGCGACCCGGTTGAAGCGCACTGGTTGATAAAGAATTTGGGTCCTGAGCCTCTGGGCCCCGATTTTAGCGGGGAATACATGCACCGACTTTCGCGGCATCGCCATCAAGCAGTAAAGATGTTCATCATGAATGCGCAGATTGTTGTTGGGGTCGGCAACATATACGCCAATGAATCGCTCTATCGAGCGGGTATTCGCCCGCGAAACGCGGCCGGTCGGATATCGAAAGACCGTTATCTAGAACTCGAAGGCGCGATCCGAAACACGTTGACGGAAGCTATCGAGATGGGCGGAACCACCTTGAGAGATTATCTTGGGAGTGAGGGAAAGCCTGGGTATTTTCGCCAGAAATTATTCGTTTATGGCCGTGAAGGGGAAGGCTGTCGTCGATGCTCGACGGTATTAAAGGGAATTCGGTTAGGGCAGCGAGCGACCGTATATTGCCCGACTTGTCAGCATTAACGGAAAGAGAGAAAAGGTGCAGCTGACGAATAGCTTTTATATATAGAGTCTCTCCAGGTCGGAGTGCTTTCTATCAGGATTGAGCCTGTCCTTTGTAGTAGTCCACGATCGAAGGGTGAACAAAGTTGGATATGTCCCCGCCCAATGCTGCGATCTCGCGAACTCGTGACGAAGATAGAAACGACCACTTGTGCGCGGTAGGAAGAAGAACATACTCGATATCCGGATCCAAAGACTGGTTCATGGATAGCATTTGGAATTCGTAATCGTAATCGGTCAATGTACGAAGTCCTCTCAACACGAACCGAATGTTTTTCGAGTGTACGTAGTCGACTAATAACCCATTAAAGCCTTCAACCGTGATCTGATCTCCGAGATGGTCAAGTGCTGCGCGGCAAAGTTCCATTCGTTCCGCAAGGTATGTCGTTGGATCTTTATCGACAGACGTCCCAATCGCCACTACCAC
Source organism: Pseudomonadales bacterium (assembly GCA_022448765.1). Classification (GTDB taxonomy): domain Bacteria; phylum Pseudomonadota; class Gammaproteobacteria; order Pseudomonadales; family Azotimanducaceae; genus UBA11889. Next base: position 8,817 of record JAKUTI010000009.1, on the reverse strand, counting down.
GTGATCAAAGAGACTTAGCGCCCTCTCGACAATGTTGGTATGGCCGTGAGTGATGGGGTTAAAGCTTCCCGGATAAACTACTGATGACACGCTCGGACTCCAATATTCGCGGCGATACTAGCCCAACGCCCAACTGGTCACAAACGTGGATTTCGAAGACGCAACAAAGTGAAACTTACTTCACCGGCGAAGCCTTTTTTCTCTACCTCGTAGTTGGGATGCTCAAGTTCTGCTTTGCGCGGTCTTTCTAGATAAACGAGCGCAGGGCCCTCGAGACGATTGGCTAACAGATCTAAAGTCTGGAGATGAAGCGTGCTCTCGAACGGAGGATCCAAGAAAACGATACCCCAGCTGTCTGTTTGACGTTTGAGCCAGATAGTAGCGTCGCAGCATACGATCGTAGGTGAGACCTGGAGCGCTGCAGCTGATTTTTCGAGTTCTGCGACCACTCGTGGGGCCGAATCGACGAATGTTGCCGTAGCCGCATCTCGTGAGAGGGCTTCAAAACCCAATGCTCCCGTGCCGGCATATAAGTCCAGAACTCGTGCGCCCGAAATGTCTAGATTGAGCCAATTGAATAGTGCCTCTCGTACACGATCGAGCGTTGGGCGTAGACCTTTGGCATTCGTAACAACGAGCTTTCGTCGTTTCCACTTACCACCGATAATGCGGACGGTATGGCGTTTATTTGATGGCACACGGGGATAGTGGGAGAAAAAGGCGAAAAAAACGAGGGGTTGCGAAGGCGATGGAATCGTTCACTCGAGAAAACGCGGCGATCGATTTCTAGCAGTATCGGGAATCTTATTTCGGGTAAAAAAAATATTGACGCGGATGTGTTGTTGGACCTGGAGAGAAGCCTGTTGACCACCGACGTCGGCGTTAGCGCTACCGACGCAATTATTGCGACGCTCGAGAAGCGCCTATCACGTAAAGAACTTTCGGATGCGGAGACACTCCGTCAAGCGCTCCGGGTCGAATTAACTGAATTAGCGCGTCCTCTAAGCAAGGTTTTTGAAATTGGTTCGGCGAGGCCTTATGTAGTGCTTCTTATCGGCGTAAATGGCGCGGGAAAGACGACGACGATCGCTAAGTTGTCGAAGCGCTTGCAAGTCGAAGGGTTCTCAACACTGCTAGCAGCGGGGGACACCTTCCGCGCGGCTGCGGCTGAGCAGATCGAAGCGTGGGGGGCCTCAAACGATGTCCCGGTTGTATCCCGAGGGTCGGGGGCTGATAGCGCGGCGGTAATTTACGATGCGATAGAAACGGCAAAGCGTCGGGGCATAGACGTCGTATTGGCGGATACGGCGGGTCGATTGCAAGCTAAGAAAGGTCTCATGGATGAGTTATCGAAGATAAAACGCGTAATCGCCCGCACAGACGAAACTGCGCCCCATGAGTGTCTTCTGGTGATCGACGCAAACGTCGGACAAAATGCCATATCGCAACTCCAGGAGTTTGACGAGGCAGTGGGGGTATCTGGCCTGGTGGTTGCTAAATTGGATGGATCGGCTAGAGGTGGCATTCTGTTTTCACTTGCGTACGCACAAACTTCGCAAGAGTGCACGCCGGTTTACTTTGTGGGTCTTGGCGAATCGGCCGAGGATTTGGAACCGTTTAATCCGGATGCTTTCGTCGACGCATTACTCGCATCGTGAGTAAGATCGAATTTCTGAGGGTTTCGAAGCGATTTGAGGGTGGTGGCGAAGCGTTAAAGGACGTATCTCTGGTGTTTCCCGAGGGGACCATGACATTCTTGACTGGTCACTCTGGGGCGGGGAAGAGCACGTTCCTCCGTTTGCTTTTACGGGCGGAGAGTCCAACGCGCGGTGAGGTTCTTGTTAACGATGTCAACGTCGTCAAATTACCTTCTAGAAAAATTTCTGCGTACCGTCAGAATCTTGGCGCTGTATTTCAGGACCATCACTTACTCACGGAACGCAGCGTTTACGAAAATGTAGCGCTTCCTCTCAAAGTTGCGGGAATGCGCGAGCGGGATATTGGGAGGAGGGTTCGAGCGGCGTTGTCACGGGTAGGCCTGCTCGAGAAGGAACGGTTCGGAACGCGGGCTCTCTCATCCGGCGAACAGCAGCGAATCGGGATTGCCAGAGCGATAGTCAACAGACCTAAAGTACTTCTTGCTGACGAACCAACGGGGAACCTCGATCCGGGTTTATCGCGCGACATTATGACGTTGTTCGAACAATTTAATCAGATTGGAACGACCGTCATCGTGGCGAGCCACGATACGGAATTGATAGGCGTGATGGGCTTTCGGATTATTGAGTTAGCGAGAGGTCGTGTAGTGCGTGATGACGACGCGACAGGTTTGAAGGAACGGAAGGGTAGTGGCGGCTAGCGAACCATGGCCTAGGTCGAGGCGGCCTATTGCGGCTTTCTTTCGAGACCACGCGGGCGTGATTCGGGACAGTTTTCGCTACACGAGTCATCATTTTGGTACCAGCTTGTTGGTGTGGCTGTTGATCGGTACTGCAATGTCGGCGCCAGCCGGGCTGTATTTACTCCAGAGAAATATCGAAGTGATCTCGAGACAGTGGGAAAGTCTTAATAGTTTTTCGGTTTATTTCAACGTCGATGCGTCGGCCGGCGATGTCGAAGCATTGGTTCAACAAATGAGTAGCCAAGTCGAAATAGAGGCCGTTACAACGGTCACACCTGAAGAAGCCTTAGACGAATTTAGTTCGTACACAGAGATCACGGATGCACTGACACTTCTTCAATCCAATCCCTTGCCCGCCTCTGCGCGAGTCACGGTTGACGATGACGTATCTGTTACGCGCATTAGTGAAATCGCGTCACAATTTGAGAGAGCAGATGCAGTCGATGAAATTGTTGTTGAAAGGTCTTGGCTCGGGCGGTTGAAAGCGATTAACGAGCTCATCGCTCGGTTGGGTTGGGTGCTTGGTATTTTGTTTGGCATCGGCTCGATCCTTATTACTGCGGCTTCTGTTCGCCTTGCACTCGAGATGCGCCTTGAAGAAATCAAAGTACTCAAGCTAGTTGGAGCAACCGACGCATTTGTTAAAAGACCTTTTTTATACTTCGGCGCGATATACGGGTTTGGCGGATCCTTGGTCACGGCGATGGTCTTGTCGGCAGCCCTCATCTTGCTTGAAGCTCCACTTGGAGCGCTGGGGTCAAGCTATGGCGCAATGGTCCGTTTTCAGGGTGACGAACCAGCGTTCTATATTGGACTTGTCCTCGTTGGAGTGGTTATGGGCGTAGCAGGAGGATTAGTCGCGTCAAATCAACGACTTAGGGAAATAAACATCGATTAATCAAAGGGTTAGGGATGTTAGCACTCGCAATACGAGAGTGCTAAAATCCCCTTCTCTTGTGGTCGAGGTTATAGAGTTGAGTAGCGACGTTTTGTTACTGGAGAACGTGTCGCCTGGGCGAGATTTGGACGCGTATATCCAGACAATCAATTCACTTCCGATACTGACCCCCGAGCGGGAGCGGGAGCTAGCAGAACGTCTATTTAACGATGATGATCTCGAAGCAGCTCGCGAGCTTGTACTTTGTCATCTCCGCTTTGTTGTCCACCTTGCTAAAGGTTATCGGGGATATGGATTGCCGATCGGTGACCTTATCCAAGAAGGCAATGTCGGCCTCATGAAGGCAGTAAAGCGATTCGATCCATCGTATGGCGTCCGGTTAGTATCTTTTGCCGTTCATTGGATTAAGGCGGAAATCCATGAGTTTGTATTGCGTAATTGGCGGGTCGTTAAAGTCGCGACGACCAAGGGACAACGTAAATTATTTTTCAACTTGCGGAATCGTAAGAAATCACTTGGTTGGTTAACAGCAGAAGAAACACAAGCCATTGCAGAGGATCTAGGGGTCGAAGCAAAAGTCGTAACGCAGATGGAAGGGCGATTGGCCTCCCGAGATATCGGATTCGACGGTGATGATACTGACGAGGAAAATCGAAGTAATAACTTCGGCGCGCCGGCTCATTTTCTGAGTGATGAGGGGCAAGATCCAGCTGACTTGGTGGCGGAAGAAGATTGGGCACAGCAGTCTGAAGCGAAACTACGAGATGCGTTGGATCAGCTCGATGAGCGTAGTCGGAGCATCCTCTCTAGTCGCTGGCTCGCTGAAGATAAATCCACACTGCAGGAATTGGCGAAGTGCTATGGGATTTCCGCCGAGCGGGTACGCCAGCTTGAGCAAAATGCCATGAAGAAACTTAGAAAACATATAGAGGCAGCTTAAGGTCGCGTATCACGCGTGCCGATATGGCTGGCGACCCTGTTGGAAGGAAGTCGGGTCGGGCTACCGGCGGTTGGGACGCTACGTTGATTACGCGCGACTTTCAAAGAATCACGAGGCGTGGCGCAGTTTAGCATGGGCCAATGACTCCTTTGAGAGGAGCAATGGTTTTATTGGGATGGCTACTGCAATCCTGAGAACCACAAGATGATCTTCTCAAACCCAGCTTTTATTCGTCGGCGAGGACGGATGACAAAAGCGCAACTGGGCGCGCTTGGTCGTCTCGATCAATTCTTGATGGATCCAGCAGTTGACGCGAAAGCAGTATTTAACCGCCGAGCCCCGACAGCTATCGAAATTGGCTTCGGGATGGGCCAAGCGCTCGTTCATTTTGCTGGTTGTCATCCGGAGTGGAACTGCATTGGAGTGGATGTATACCGTCCAGGGATCGGGTCCCTCATCCTTCAGTGTGAGGCCCAAAACGTTGGGAATGTGCGTATTGTCGAAGCTGATGCTGTATCTGTTCTAGAACGACTTGAAGACAATTCCATCGAGCTGATGATGGTTTTCTTCCCCGATCCATGGCCGAAAAAGCGCCACCATAAACGACGACTTATTACCCGAACATTTGGGAAGTTAGCGACAAGGAAACTGAAGGTGGGTGGGCTCATCCGGCTTGCTACAGATTGGGTACCGTACGCTGAAACGATCGATGAGGCCCTTAAAGATAATCCCGGGCTTCAAGGCGGCGTATCAGAACGCTGGTCATTTCGCCCCGAGACCAAATTCGAGGAGCGAGCGAGACGGCTTCGGCATCATGTTCAAGACTTCTGTTACACGAAAGTTGGTTGAACCTACCGGAGTTCGGGATGGATCAAGAACGCTAGCTCGTCAGATCTTAGGTGAGGAATTGGCCAACGACAGAGTCTAGTTGGGCGTAGCCTCGATCCGTGGTCTGGAGCCGATTCGGTTGCATCAGCTCCCACGACACGAGTCGGTCAACGACGTCAGAAATGACTTCATAGGAAAGCCCCGTCTTTTGGGAAAATAGTGACGTTTCAACCCCGCCAGTAAGTCGTAGTGCATTCATCATGAATTCGACGGGCAGTTCGTCAGGGGGCACCTCGACACATTGAGTTGAAGTGCCGGACAGATATAGCCTTGGTTGTCGCGGTTTCATCGTTCGGATAATTTTTCCGTATCGCTCAGTTTTACCGTGCGCACCGGCGCCAATACCGAAGTAGTCCCCAAAACGCCAGTAATTCAAGTTGTGAAGACAACGAGAGCCATCACGACTGAAGGCGGAAACCTCGTATTGTGAATAGTCGCTTTCCTGCAATAGTCGTCGGCCTGTGTTGCTCATATCTGCCCGTAGATCATCTGAAGCCAACATAGGCGGTCGGCGATGGAATTCCGTGCGCGGTTCAATAGTCAATTGGTACCAGGATAAATGATCGGCCCCGAAACTTATGGCATGTTCCAGATCAATCATGGCGGCGTCTAGACTTTGTCCGGGCAATCCAAACATGAGGTCGAGGTTGACGCTATCGAATCCTGCCCCCAAGGCGTTTTCAGCCGCCTTCGATGCATCGTCGGCGGTATGGACGCGGCCTAGATTGTCGAGTTGTTGAGGGTCGAAAGATTGCACACCAATAGAAATTCGAGTTATTCCGGCGTCCAAATATGCGTCAAAACTTTCATGTTCTAGAGCCCCTGGGTTGACCTCCATGGTGATCTCGGAAATGTTTTGACGATCCACTGATTTTAGGAATCGGCCAAGGGCTTTCGCGGAAAATAAACTCGGTGTCCCGCCCCCTAGATAGATCGTGTTGATATTTTCTCTTGTCGAATCAACCTCTTTCTTGAAGTCCTCAATCAACCGAGATACGTAACCTGTTTCATCCAATTCGCCACGGAGTGGGTGGGAGTTGAAATCACAGTAGGGGCATTTCCGAACGCACCACGGGAAATGGGTATAAAGGCCGAGACCCATTATTGTTGTTCCAGTCGGTGTTGAATCGATCGAATCAGATTCGCTGAGGCGATTGCGCGGTGGCTGAAGCGATTCTTCAATTCTGGCTCCATCTCTGCAGCAGTCATTTCGTAGTCGTTAGCGATGAAGATCGGGTCGTAACCAAAACCGTTATCCCCTTTCGCCTCCTCTGCAATTCTCCCGTGCCACTCGCCAGAAACTACGATCGGCGTCGGGTCATGCGTATGAAGCAGAAAAACGAGTACGCAATAAAAATAAGCGTGACGGCTACGGGAGTCGCTAAGAGCTTCTAAGAGCTTCAAGTTGTTCTGTTGTGAGCTCGATGCTGGCCCGGCGTACCGCGCCGAATAAATCCCGGGAGCACCGTCCAATGACGGGACCACTAATCCAGAATCGTCGGCAAATGCTGGTAACGACGTTAAGCGACTGGCATGCCGCGCCTTGATCAGAGCATTTTCTACGAAGGAATCTCCAGTTTCTGAAGCCGGGGTTATCTCGTATTTCGATTGTGGCAAAAGCTGGAATTTCATGGGCGCGAGTAAAAGATCAAGTTCTTCTAACTTACCTTTGTTGCCACTCGCGAGGACGGCGGTTTGAACGGGCATCCCTTAACTTATGCGCTATCAATTACGATGGGAAAATAACAGGTCTGATCAAATTAGCGGGGCCACTTTTAAGGTTAGCCCCGCCCGAGACAATCTTTTCCAACAACGGGAAATAACGTTTTCGGGTCACGATGCGCGACCGAGTCGATAAAATGCGGTTGCGCCGAAAAGATTAGGAAACCTATTCATTAGGGGCCCTGCTCTGTAGGAAGAACTAAAAACCAGGCGTTGGACAATACGCAAGTGCTTTTCTGCGCAGAGTTGCTCGAAATCCAGGAATGTGCAGGGGCGAATATTGGGGGTATCAAACCAGCGGTGAGGCATTGGTTGAGACACGGGGAATTTGCCGCTCGTAAACATTCTCACACGGTGACCCCAGTAACCGAAATTGGGGAATGTCACAATGCACTCTTCGCCAATCCGTAACATTTCGTCTAGTAACCGTTGGGGTGAATCGACTGCTTGAAGTGTCTCGGTCATTATCACCATATCAAAGCTTTTATCGGGAAAGCGGCCCAGGCCTTGGTTCAGATCGTGTTCTATGACGTTGACCCCACGTCGGATGCAGCTGCTGATTTCGTCCGGGTTGTTTTCAATGCCGTAACCCAGAATGTTCTTAGCCTTCGCCAGGTGTTCCAACAAATCGCCACTCCCGCAACCGAGATCGAGTACGCGAGCGTCGCGCTTTATAAGATTCGCGATAATTCTTAAGTCCTCTCTCATAATGCGCTTTCTCGTGCAATACGGTTCATGTATGCGCGTAGAACACCGAAGTAACGGGGTATTGGCAATAGAAAAGAATCGTGCCCGTGCGTCGATTCAATGGTAGTGCTTACGACGTCTTTGCCTGCGGCGATCAGTGCGTCGACGATTGTGTCGGAACGCTCGGGGGCGAATCGCCAGTCGGAGGAAAAAGAAGCAACAAAGAATTTGGCATGTGCATTTGCAAGCGCCCTAATGAGATCGTCATTGAATTCTCGAGCGGGGTCAAAGTAATCAAGGGCTCGGGTCATGAGTATGTATGTATTTGCGTCAAATATTTTCGAGAAAGTTTCCCCCTGATAGTGGAGATAACTTTCTACTTGAAATTCGACATCTTGCCCGAGTGCAATGTCACCAGACTTTAATTCTCGACCAAACTTATCGCCCATAGAGTCATCGGAAAGGTACGTGACGTGCCCAACCATTCGCGCCAATCCAAGACCTCTTTTGGGGTTTACTCCGGACGATTGATAGTGTCCATCGTTAAATTCCGGATCGCTCGAAATCGCGAACCGTGCAATTTCATTGAATGCGATGTTTTGGGCCGAAAGCTTTGGTGTGCAAGCAATAAGTAAGGCGTGTTGCACTCGATTCGGGTAATCAATAGCCCACTGCATCGCCTGCATGCCGCCGAGACTTCCACCGATGACGGCGGCGAACTGTTTTATCCCCAGTGCCTCCGCCAGCATGTACTGAGTTTGTACCCAATCTTTAACGGTTACTGTGGGAAAGGCAGGGCCGTATATTGCGCCCGTATCTGGGTTAATGGATGTGGGTCCGGTGGTTCCGTGGCACCCGCCAAGGTTGTTGAGGCTTAACACGAAAAAATTATCGGTGTCGATCGGTTTGCCGGGACCTATGCAGTTGTCCCACCATCCGGGTCTTGTGTCTTCGCGAGAATGATAGCCAGCGGCGTGATGGTGACCGGATAAAGCGTGGCAGATTAGGACGGCGTTGTTGCGTTTTGCATTGAGCTGTCCATAGGTTTCGTATACGAGTTCAAACCCAGGTAATTTTTCCCCGGATTGCAGCTCAAACGACGAGTCAAACCGTTGGAACAGAGGCTTGACCAACCCAACGGAGTTGTCGGGTGTCTCTTCAGCCATACAAAACAAGAACCAATACGGGAAATCGGACGCGGAGTCTAAAACACCGCTTCGCTAAGCACCAATCGGCAGGAAAGTCGTTATTACAGGAGCAAGCCAGGGAGAAGCCATTGTT
>JAKUTI010000089.1 GCA_022448765.1 Pseudomonadales bacterium | reverse complement strand
GAATCTGCTGCTGCCCGGACGTAACTACGGCTGGCCTCTCTTCTCGAGAGGACAAAACTACGATGGCACACTGGTCAACGGAGATGGGCGCCACGGCACCGAGGTTTCGGTCGAGGATATCGAGCAGCCTGTGGTAGATCTCACGCCGTCCGTGGCCCTGTCGGCATTTGTGGTCTATGAGGGTAACGCTTTTGCCGCCTGGCGCGGGGATCTGCTGGTCGGCTCGCTCAAGGCAGCGGACCTCATCCGGCTGCGAATCGAGGATGGCCAGCTAATCGAACGGGAGATCCTGATCGAGAACCTGGCGCGGATCAGAGACGTCGAGATCGGCCTAGCTGGCGAGCTCTACCTGCTGCTCGAGCACGCCTCCGGCGGACAGGTCGTTCGGGTGTCGGTCTCGAACTCGCGATTCGAGCGCTGAATCACGAATGTGCGCATGCTTTTCTCCTCGATTGCTTGGGTCTTCATTTGTTCTTCTTGATACTTGAGATAAGTGTTCTCAATGGGACCGATACTTGTTCCAGCAAGTTTAGATACATCAAGAACATTAACCCCTGCCAAGATTCTCATTGTGATTCCGAAGTGACTCAATGAATACCAAGTAAGATTTCTTTCCTCTTTCCTCTTTCCTCTTTCCTCTTTCCTCTTTCCTCTTTCCATTCCTTACGACTGACTCCGATTCCATCCATCAGTGCATTCCAATGATTTGCCCATTTATGTCCACTTAACTTTGCAGTCCCATTGACTGATGAGAAAACTAGGTCATCTTTACCTGTGAACTCTTGTCTTTCTTCATATGCAGTCTCTATTCTTTCAATGTCATCCCAAGTCAAGAAGACAAACTATGAATTTCGAGAAACTCTTCAATTAAATGTCCTTTCATTCCCACTCGATGGTTGCGGGCGGCTTACTCGATACGTCATAGACAACTCGCGAAATGCCGGAGATTTCGTTAACGATCCTATTCGCGACACGTCCTAGTACGTCGTAGGGTAACGCTGCCCAATCAGCCGTCATGAAATCCGTGGTTTCGACCGCTCGCAACGCAACGACGTGCTCGTAACGCCTTGAATCGCCAACCACACCTACCGATCGTACTGGCAGGTAGACGACGAAAGCTTGGCTCACCGAGTTATAGAGATCAGCTCGTCTAAGCTCATCAAGAAATATCTCGTCTGCCTCCCGTAATACGTCGAGGTACGTTTGGCGAACCTCGCCCATGATACGAACCGCCAGTCCTGGGCCAGGGAAGGGGTGCCTAAAAACGCGATCATGAGACAATCCGAGCGCCAAACCGATTTGTCGCACTTCGTCCTTAAACAGCTCCCGAAGTGGTTCTACCAACGACAGCTGCATGCGTTCAGGAAGTCCACCAACGTTGTGGTGTGACTTGATGACATGCGCTTTCCCAAATTTTGATGCTGCCGATTCGATCACGTCAGGGTATATGGTTCCCTGAGCCAACCAACTCACTCCATCGTGCTTCTTAGCTTCCCTTTCGAAGACTTCGATAAAAGTCATCCCAATGATTTTGCGTTTTTCTTCAGGGTCTTCGACGCCCGAAAGACGCTCGACGAACTCGTCAGCCGCATCTACCACGACCAAATTCAAACCACGTTCGTCTTTTTGCACGAACGCTGTCTCGACTTCCTCTCGTTCGTTTTTTCGCAACAGCCCATTATCAACAAAGACGCACACAAGCTGTTCGCCGATGGCTTGGCTTAACAATGCAGCAACGACGGACGAGTCCACGCCACCTGACAGTCCCAGGATGACCTTGTCATCACCAACCTGTTCCCTGATGCGATTGACGGCGTCGTCAATGATGTTCTCGGCCGTCCATAGACCTTTACACCCACAGAGTTCAAACACAAAGCGTCTGAACATTTCGTTCCCGGCGACCGTATGCGTGACCTCCGGATGAAATTGCAGCCCGAACAGCGGTCTGTCCTCATGATGTACCGCCGCGATCGGAGCACTGGGCGTCGATGCACTGATGACGAACCCTTTTGGAAGTTCGGTAACTTTGTCACCGTGGCTCATCCACACATCCAGCTCATCATCGAGGCCGGACAGTAGACGTCCGCCTCGATTGACGACTCGGGCACGACCAAATTCTCGTTCTGGAGAACTCTGGACTTCACCTCCAAATGCCATCGCCATTGCCTGCATTCCGTAACAAATACCTAGAACCGGCACCCCCAAATCAAAGACACCGTCGGGTATACGAGGCGTGCCCTCGCCTACAACAGTTTCCGGGCCGCCCGAAAGAACCACGCCTCGGGGTGAAAATGTCTTAACAAACTCGGTATCAACGTCAAAGGGATGAATTTCACAATAAACACCGGTTTCTCGAATGCGTCGGGCAATCAACTGCGTTGTTTGCGAACCAAAATCGATAACCAGGATACGTTCGGTTTGAATATCGGCGGCGGGCATGGATTTACTCGCTTCCGCCGGGCTAGCTAACGGGGTAGTTGGGCGCTTCTTTGGTTATGTCCACGTCGTGCACATGATTCTCGGAGAGACTTGCGGAAGAAACCCTGACGAATTCAGGCTCGTTTCGCATCTCTTCGACTGTCGCCGATCCCGTATAGCCCATCGAAGCTCTTAACCCTCCCATCAGTTGGTGCACTACCGGCCCCACAGGACCCCGGTAAGGCACCCGTCCTTCAACGCCTTCCGGCACCAACTTACCAAGATCTTTTTCAGGTTCCTGGAAGTATCTGTCGCTGGAACCGTGCTGTTCTGACATAGCTCCCAGGGAGCCCATGCCTCTGTACGATTTGAAGGTACGCCCCTGGTAAAGCTCGATGTCACCTGGCGCTTCATCCGTTCCAGCTAACAATCCGCCAACCATGACCACGTTGGCGCCCGCGCACACAGCCTTTGCAATATCGCCAGAGAACCTGACGCCACCGTCAGCGACAATAGGGACTGCATCACCATTTGATTCCGCAGCAACTTCTGCGATGGCCGTAATCTGAGGAACGCCAATCCCTGAAACAACACGCGTTGTACAAATGCTGCCTGGGCCGATACCCACTTTTATCGCGTCGACACCTGCATCGATTAAGGCGCGCGCGCCGTCCCGCGTCGCCACATTCCCCCCAAGAATCGGCACATCAGGATACTTTTGTTTTATCCAACTAATACGATCTAAGACACGTTGGGAGTGGCCGTGCGCGGTGTCAACCACGATGATGTCAGCACCTGCTTCGACCAATGCCGCAACTCGATCATCAGTTTCGTCGCTGGTCCCAACCGAAGCTCCTGTGCGAAGTTGCCCCTGCGCATCCTTGCACGCGTTTGGATACGCCTGGGCTTTGGTGATGTCCTTCACCGTCACCATACCCTTCAATTCAAAATCATCGTTAACCAGCAATACCTTTTCGATCCTATGGATCTGCAACAAATCCGTAATGGACTCGAAAGACGCGTCTTCGGGGGCCGTGATTAAACGTTCACGGGTTGTCATAACGTCCTTCACCTTGGCTTCCATCCGTCTTTCGAAGCGAATGTCTCGGCTTGTAACAATCCCGAGCAGGTTGGTCCCGTCTACGACAGGCACGCCCGAAATCTGGCGCTCCGACGTCAATACACGTAACTCGCCGATGCTCGCTTCGGGCCCAATAGTCACGGGGTCTCGAATGATACCGCTCTCAAACTTCTTTACTGCACGGACCTCTCTAGCCTGATCTTCGAGTGGCATATTCTTGTGCACGATACCGATGCCGCCTTCCTGCGCCAAAGCAATGGCCAAACGCGATTCTGTTACGGTGTCCATCGCCGCGGACATCAGTGGAATATTTAGGACGATATCACGGGTCAGACGGGTGGTTAGGTCGACTTCGGAAGGCAGGACTTTAGAGTACGCGGGCAGCAGCAGGACGTCATCGAAGGTTAGCGCTTCGTTAACAATCCGTAGCATGTTTGCCCTCCGGAAAGTAAGCGCGCAATCTTACGCGCGAGCCCGGTTTCTGTAAACAAATACAGTCAAGCCTCGACACCAAGACTTGTTACTCCGGCGCAGCCAGCTTAATGTGAGTTCGTGCTCCCTCTAGATCACAACCAACCAATCCGGAGCGTAACCGAAGTCACCACCGAGGCTCGGGCACTTCTTGAGGAGGCCTATCCCCTCATCCAAATCGAGGGGGAAGTTTCTAATTTCAGGCAACCGACGTCGGGCCATTGGTATTTCAGCCTCAAGGACGATCGCTCGCAGATACGCTGCGCAATGTTTGTTAACCGCAACCGCTCTGTGCGGCAATCGATATCGGATGGAATGCACGTCTTGATACGCGCAAAACTAACGCTTTACCAAACACGTGGCGATTTTCAAGCCGTTGTCGAACATATCGAACCGGCCGGCGAGGGCGCGTTGCGTGCCGCTTTCGAGCGGCTAAAGACCAAACTCTCCCACGAGGGGCTTTTCGATTCGTCAGTTAAGAGACCTTTACCTTCTATGCCACGTCGAATCGCCGTCATTACATCTCCGACCAGCGCCGCGTTCCGGGACATTGTTTCGGTCATCAAACGGCGTTACCCCGTCGTGAAATTAATCCTGATTCCGGCGGCGGTGCAGGGGACAGAAGCGGAACACGAGATCGTTGATGCGCTAAACCAACTCGACGCCATGCACCCGGCTCCCGACGTCGCAGTGCTCGCACGCGGCGGAGGTTCGATCGAAGATCTCTGGACATTCAACCTAGAGACTGTCGCGCGCAGCATCGCTGCATCCCCAATACCAATTGTTTCGGCCATCGGACACGAAACCGATTACACCATTTCGGATTTCGTGGCCGATCACCGAGCTGCTACACCATCAGCCGCGTCCGAATTGATCACGCCTTCGGCGCTCGAGTTGGGAGCTTCAATCAACCGGACACGAAATAGATTGCAGTTGTTTGTCGAAGCACAAGTCCTTCGCAACCGTGACGCTCTATCTGCTCGTATCACGCGACTGATCCATCCCGGTCGCAACATCCAACTCAAGTCAGAACGATTAAACGAATTACATCAACGATTGGGACAACAAACTTCCCATTCACTGGCCAAAGCTGAACTCTCGTTACAGTACGCATACCAACTTCTCCAAAAATCAAACCCATTGAGCGCGCTCAATTTCCGCGCGACCACGATCAATACTCTTCTCGCCAATATTTCGCGAGCCGTGCAAATGAAAGTTGGAGGATCCCAGGATCGTCTACAGTCTCTGGCCCGCGCCCTCAATGCGGTTAGTCCATTAGATACGTTAGAGCGAGGCTACGGCATTGTGGCGCTTCCTGATGGCACTCAGTGGGGCCAACCAATCTCTGCCATTGACCAAGTTAGCCGAGGAGAAACGTTAGTCGCACACGTAGCCGACGGCAGTATTGAAGCCGAGGTCATTTCCACTCACGAACGGGCGAAATCCGATCTATAGAATTATCGTTTGTCTATTCGCTCTACCCTCGGTTGCTGCTGTTCCCCTAGGCTTTCCCGGGGGTGTCGTTGAAGTCATCGTTCCCCCGTCCACAACAACCGTCTCTTTTCAGGACGTTCCGCAGCTCCGGCTGGACAACCGCGCCATCGTGGCGCTGCCCCTAACGACCAAACCTGGCAAACACGTTGTAATCGCGCACGCAGCAAAGTCCAACACCGAATTACTATTCAAGGTCATTGCGAAAACGTATCGAGAACAGCATCTCACCGTCGACAATCCGCGCCTGGTAGATCCTTTGGCCAGCGATTTACAACGAATCGAATCCGAATCCGTCCGAATGCGAACTGCTTACAACCTGGTTTCTAGAGCGCCAACACAATTGCGTCCCATCAACCTTCCAGTTCAAGGCACAGTGACGAGCGAGTTTGGATTTCGACGTTTTTTTAACGGCCAACCTCGGAGTCCTCATTCCGGTGTCGATATCGCGGCAGCGCAGGGAACGCCCGTTAAAAGCCCGGCCTCGGGGGTTGTCGTCGTCGTGGGGAATTTCTTTTTCAACGGAAACACCGTCCTTGTTGATCATGGCGGCGGATTTGTCTCGATGCTTTGTCACCTACACGAGGTCAACGTACAACAGCAACAACAAATCGAAAGAGATTCGATCATAGGAACCGTTGGTGCGACGGGGAGGGCCACTGGACCCCACCTCCATTGGAGCGTGAGCCTCCAAGGAACGCGCGTGGATCCACTAGTCTTTGTCGACGTAATTAACGCTTCCGCGAATGCCGAATAAGGCGTTCTCGTTGTTTCAATTGACGCCGGTTGAGTTCATTGCGACGACCTTTAAACGGATTGTCCGAGGAACGAAAACGTAATCTTACCGGCAGACCGGTAAGGTCAAAAACATCACGGAAACAGTTCTCCAGATACCTCACGTAGTTTGGCTGAAGAGCCTCCGTTCGATTGCCGTGAATTAGTATTGAGGGCGGATGCCCGCCAACTTTGTGCGCGTAACGTAATTTGATCGTACGACCCCCGACACTGTGGGGCGGATGATCTGAAACAGCGTTTTCCAGCACCCGTGTGAGCTGCGGTGTTTTTACATCAAACGCCCCTGCTTTGTTCACGCGTTGGATATCGACAAAGAGTTCACCCACACCGCTCCCATGCAACGCGGACACGAAGTGCACCGGAATCCAAGGGGCAACTCGAAGTCGCCGCTGTGTCTCTGCCTTTACCCACTGTCGATGTTCAATATCTATCCCGTCCCACTTGTTAACCAACAAGATGACCCCGGTACCCGCATCTGCCGCGTACTCCAACAAGTGCAGATCTTGATCAACCAATCCCTCCCGTGCATCCACCAAAAGCAACGCCACATGCGCCCGGTCCATTGCAGACAACGTTTTGACAACAGAAAACTTCTCAATCACATCCGATACCCGACCCTTCCGACGAACACCGGCCGTATCAATAAAGCTGTAGTCAACGCCGTCCCGTTGCACGGGCACACTGATCGCGTCACGCGTCGTACCTGGCTCAGCAGATACGATCTGCTGTTGCTTACCAACTAGCGTATTAACGAGGGTCGACTTGCCAACGTTCGGGCGTCCGATCACGGCTACGGGGATGCCAGCATCATTAATCACATCGCTATCTTCGCCCACCAATTCGCTCAGCGAGTTCTTTAGCTCCGCGATTCCCCGCCCATGCGCCGCCGAAACCGCCAGCACCTGATCAAACCCAAATCCCAGGAAATCAATTACCGCGCTATTCGCGTCATGTCGGTCTACTTTATTGACGACAACGGCCAAGTCGGTATCGCGCCGTCGCAATTGTTCTGCAATCACCTCGTCCGCTTGCGTTACACCGCTTTGACCGTCAACCAGAAACAGCACGAAATTAGCCTCGTCTACGGCCAGGTATACCTGGTCCGTCGTGAGTTGCGCCATATCCGACCCATCGTACAAACCACCGGTGTCGATTAACGTCAGTCGCTTTTCGCCGACAAACATCTGCCCGTATTGTCTATCTCGCGTTAACCCCGGGCGGTCGTGAACTAGGGCATTTCTGCTACCGCAAAGGCGATTAAATAGAGTGGACTTACCCACGTTGGGTCGACCAACCAGGGCCACGGTAACGCGCCCCTCGTACGAGGAAGTCATCAGCCCCGCCTTATCTCCAACGCGACCAACTTACCTTTGTTCGTTTGTACATACACGGTGCCATCACGCTGGACCATCGACGACCGCGTTCCTCCGCCTCCAATCTTACGACGCGCCACGAATCGACCATCACTTTGGGCTATTACGTGAACGTATCCTTCGTCATCTGCGACAACAAGATAGTTGCCGAACGCGAGTGGACTGCTTAACGCTCGGTTTCGAAGACCCTCTTGCTGCCATACGATCTGACCCTGTTGCTGGTCCACGGCCATAATGATGTCTTTGTCGGTTACAACGTAGACCTGCCCATAACCTTCTGCCGGGTCCAAGTACGACGATGCTTCGATCTCCCATACAACAGCCCCATCGCTTGCGCGGATCGCTTTGAGTCGGCCTTGATAACTGACGGCGTACACGGTGTTCCCGCTGTAGAGGGGGCTACCGTCAACGTCTACCATACGGTCCAATTCAGAACGCCCCTGCGGAAGCATCACGCGCTGTTCCCATACCGGTGCGCCAGTTTTCAGGTCAACAGCAGCGATCATCCCGGTTGAAAATCCAGCGAACACGACCTCACGTTCAAGTACCGGTGTCGCCGTACCGCGTAACGTGAGAATCGGAACCTGCGTATCAAAGATCCAGCGCTTTGTTCCATCAGTGCGCTCCAACGCAACGAGCTTGCCATCGGAGGTCTGAAGTACAACCGCATCCCTTTTAGCTACAGGGGGAGCCAAAACTTCACTGGACACATCGGTCCGCCACACCTCTGTTCCATCAGCAATATCAAGCGCGATAATCTCACCTGCGGTCGTGCCTAAAAGTATCAGACCATTCCCCATCCCAACGCCGCCGGTCACGAATGAAGGGTCTCTTCTGTCCCAAAACTTGTACCGCGAATATCCCGAAACCGCTCCGATGCGACTGCTCCAAACAATTGATCCATCGAAACGGTCCCGCGCTTCAACAACTCCGTAAGCGTCTGCAGCAAAAACCCGATCTCCAGCCAATGCCGGCGATAGCCTCAAATACTTACGCCCCAACCCCTTGCCGACGCTCGCCGACCAAAGCCGGACAACCTCGGCTTCTTCTTCAAATGCAACGAGCGGGGAAATTTCGTCGGGATCAGTCTCGGGCGGATCAACGAACGGGAGCCACGCGAACACGGTGCAACCCACCAATAATTGGAGGGCACAGCAGACGGCAAGCCCTCTGGCAGTTCTCGCGATCACGGATCAATTCCCAAACTTGACAGCTTCAACTTCAGTATGACGACGGCCGACGAATCTTCCGCCTCCGCAATGGCGGCTTGATACGCCTCGGCGGCTCGTACCTTATCGTTCAGTGACCGATGAATATCGCCGGTCAATTCCGATACTCCCACCTTGAACCCCACTCCCTTGATTTCCCCGAGTGTAGCCAAGGTCTCATCGAACTTCTCAAGCTGGAATTGAACCCTAGCCTTACGCAGTCGAACCAGATCCAAAAGCTCGGGATCATTCGTGAGCAATGTCGCGGAATTCAGATACCCTAGCGCCGTGTCCCAGTCGCTTTCCGTGACGGCGTCTTTTGCTCGGTATAGGAACGAGAATATTTGATAGGAAGTTTTGCCGTGTTCATCGTCGATTTCAGACAATAAATCTTCGACCGGCTGTCCGGCATCGCGTGCATCGATGAACGACTGGTATGCTTTTGCGGCAGATTGGTTCCGCGCGACTGTATACGACTGGTATTCATTCCAGCCCACCACAGCGACCATCGCCAATAGCACACTTCCAACAAGGGACTTCCAATTTTCCCCCCACCATCGCTGTAATCGTTCCGATTGTTCTTCGTCTGAAAGATAGTCAGACATTAACGAGACTCCAAAGATCCATTGAGAGACGCTGCTAATTGCTCAAAATCCAGCGATTCTTGTACCGATTCTTCTCGCAGCCATTTCAAGGCCACACGATTTTCGGCTACTTCGTGGTCGCCGACAATAACCGCCCACCGAGCTCCACTGCGATCAGCGTGGCGCATTTGTACCCTGACTTTGCCACCACCCAAATGCTGTCGAACTCGCAGCGATGTTTCTCTCCGAACAAATTGCGCCACCTGTCGTGCATAGGCTTCGTGCTGACGCTCCATTGCGATGACGTAGACATCGGCAGCTGATTGGTCGACGTCCCTAGCCAACGTTTCGTGCAACAAAACAACACGGTCGAGTCCAACGGCAAACCCGGCCGCCGGAGCGCTGGGACCACCGAGACGCTCGACAAGCCCATCGTAACGACCGCCAGCGCATATCGTGCCCTGAGACCCAAGTTTATGCGTCACCCATTCAAAAACCGTGTTCGTGTAATAGTCCAAGCCTCTAACCAATCTTGGATTGACACGATATTGAATCCCATCGCGATCAAGGTATTCACATACGCCTTCAAAGAGCGCACGGGACGCTGAGTCGCTAAAGTCACGAAGATCCGGGGCGGCTTCAAGAAGCTTTTGTGTCGCCGCGTTCTTTGAATCCAGT
>JAKUTI010000088.1:3037-10291 GCA_022448765.1 Pseudomonadales bacterium | reverse complement strand
GACGAATCGGCTCTGGATGCGGCCCTGGAAGAACTGTGCGCGGTCATCACGCAACGCGGACAAACTCCTTTAGACATCGAGCGCGACTGAACGAGGGCCCAATCCCAACAGATGTACCGGACATGGTCAGGTCTTAGCCTATTCCTCCTTATCCAGTGTGTGGGATCCGTGAGTGCGACCGAATGCCCGCAAGATTTGCGCCGGGCCAATGCTCCGGCAACTCCTGAATTAAGTCGGCCCGACGGGCATCGCGCCTCGCCTCTTTTCATGTGGCGCTACCGTAAATCAACGGGGGAGCTCTACCTTGTCGGCTCAATTCATGCATTAAACGCAACCCTGAGAACACTTCCCGATCGGCTTGAAAGCGCATTTCAACAGTCAACCCACCTGGCTGTCGAAGTCGATATAACGTCACCAAACCTCCTCAATCCAACTTGGGTAACGGAGCATCTTTTACTTCCGAACAATAGCCGCCTACGTAGCTTGCTTAACGACACCAGACGAAACCGGCTGTCTTGCCTTCTTCCGCAACTGAACATTAATTACGAGTCGCTTGGTCGGTTTAAACCTTCGCTTGTCGCCATGCAGATTTCGCGAGCGCGTCTCAACTCGCTCGGTTATTACGCCAACTGGGGCATGGAACAACAATTTCTACGCCGAGCGGGTCGGCGCGAGGTGTTGGAACTCGAAAGCGCCGAGGAACAATTGCTCCTCATCGCAAACACCACCGTCGACGTACAACTCGAGCTATTTGACGAAAGTCTGATAGGCCACAAAGAATTTAGCGCTGAATTTGTTGCACTAATGTCCGCGTGGCTATCAGGCAACGACGAATCCCTCATCCAACTTCTGCGCGATCGTGACCATCACTCCGCAGATTACCGCGACTTCCAAGATCGCCTTATAAATCAGCGCAACATCCGTTTTGCACAAAAAATCGAGACCTTCCTCGCAACACCAGGCACGTATTTCGTGCTCGTTGGGGCGGCCCATCTCGTTGGGCCACGAGGATTGGTACATCTGCTGGACGCGCGTGGTCACAAAGGGCATCGTGTCTTCTCTAGGGATCGAATCGATCCATAACAAGTATTCTCATGGGGGAAGGCAATGGATCTGAGTGGAAAGAGCGCGATTGTTCTCGGCGGCACTTCGGGGATCGGGTTATCCGCGGTGCAGCAACTCGAACGAGCCGGAGCAACCGTGGTCGCTGGAAGCCGCTCTCGCGCGCATATTGAACAAGCCGCCAGCTCGACCGGAGCCACCGTCACTTATCAAGAAATCGATGTGCTTGATCGAGACCGTCTGTCAGCCATATTCGAAGCCGCTGCACCCTTTGATATTCTCGTCAACTGCGCGACCGGTGGCGAACGGGCCTCGGGGCCATTTCTTGAGATGGATTTAGACGGATTCCAAGGATCGTTTCGCAAACTGTGGGGCTACGTGAACTCGGTGCGGCTAGGGGCCGAACACATGGCCGCTGAGGGAGCGATTGTTCTGGTTAGCGGCTTCCCAGCTCGGAAGTCCAACCCGGGCTCATCAGCGATCTCGACGGTCGGCAATGCGGTCGAAGGATTCGTTCGTGCGATCGCCCCCGAAATCGCCCCGCGGCGCATCAACGTTGTTGCACCAGGGTTAATCGATACCCCCATGTTCCCGATGCAGGGAGAGGGACGTGATCGATTTTTTCAGAAAGCGACCGAGAATACGTTGATTCCCCGGGCAGGGACTGCGGACGAAGTCGCGTCAGCCATTCTGTTTTTGCTGCAGAACGACTACATGACGGGTTCGACTATCGACGTAGAAGGCGGTGCGCTGCTCCCATAAAGCGCGGAAGGCGTAACGCAACTCAGCTAAAAAACAACCGTTAGCAGCTACCGTTTGTCTAACAACGTCTCAATGACTTGATCCAGGCTCGCGGGGTCTTCGTTCTTGAAATGTGCCATACGCTCATAAATCTCCGCAGCTGCTCGGTGAAACCCGGCCGGCAGGCCCGCCGCATCGAAGGTCGAGGCGATCTCGAGCATTTCGCCCTCAAAACGCCACGCTTTCGGGCTTGTTCCAAGCGCCGTTCGTTCGCTCGAATCACGCAACCCCTTTTGCGAAAGATCCCATTCAGCAAGCAACGCTTCGGTCACACCGTTAGATTCTGCGAGCGCGCGAACTGCCATCACCAGCGCGGACGATCCCTTGGTGTAAGCGGCGTAACACATCTTCAGTGCCGACGCGGACCCCGCACCTCCACTAATTACCTGCGCCGTTACCAATGTATCGACAAACAATCCCACAACATCGTTCGCCAACGCTCCTGACAGATAAAAACGCGTAGTCCCCGACCGTCGTGCAGGCGGGCCAACGATACCGCCATCCACAAAACGGTTACCAAAGAGTTCGCCAATGGCCACCGCCGTCTGCGGCGACACTGCGTTTCCATCGACGTAAATACCTTCGTAGCCTGTTTCTTGAACGTCACGTGCAACATCTAACGCAGCTTCGGGCGGACAAATAGAGACCACCACGTCGACCATGCTCATCGCCTCTTCTAGGGTCTCGATGAAGCTCACCTGGGCACCTCGAGCCCTGTCGATCGTCGCCTGACTCCGGCCCTTCGTAACTCCAATGACGTCGTGACCCGCTGTGCCTATGGCAGCTGCGACTGACGCGCCCATGGCTCCGGGATGAAGGACCGCTACCTTCATTTTCGGTAATCGAGTGGCGGCTCGCGATCACCTAGCAACGCCTGGTAATCGAAATCAGCGCCACGATTCTTGATGAATTCCGCTCGGGCAGATCGAATCAAACCGCGGTCACGAAATAGCTCGTCCCCGGTCAGTGCGATTACTTTTGCGGCCAACATCATTCCCTTGTGCCCAATACTCGTCCCACTCGCGGCAACCGCCTGCCAACTATGCGAAGGCGTTCCCGGGACCCAAGTCGCCGTCGAAAACCCGGCCGTCGGCACCGCCCAGCTAACGTCGCCCACATCCGTCGACCCCATTTTTTGACGAAACCGGAACGGTTGGATTTCGACCTGGCTACCAACTTGAAGAGAAGGTCCAATAAGCGATGCGTACAGCGTATCGGCAAACGTTTGTTCGGAGGCGCTGTACTCGATTCCACCTAGGGTACGCATGTGTCGATCCAGCACGCTCGCGAGAACATCGTTCCTCAACACCGGGTAATTCCCATGCATGACTTCGTAGTTCATGCGAGTCCCTGTGCCGAGAGCTGCACCACGAGCAGCTGCGACGACTCGCTCAAACAATAACACCACCTGATCTGGCTTCGGATGACGCACGTAGTAATAAACTTCAGCAAACTCGGGAACAATGTTCGGTGCGTCGCCACCGTCCGTAATGACGTAATGGATACGCGTCTGAGAAGGGACATGCTCCCGCATCATATTGACCATGTGATTCATGGCTTCAACGCCATCGAGTGCCGAACGTCCTCGCTCTGGTGAACCCGCCGCGTGCGAGGCAACGCCATGAAATTCAAAACGACCCGACTTGTTCGCCGTCGTGCTTTCCGGAGACGCATTGTTGCGATCGCTCGGATGCCAGTGCAAAACCACATCGACGTCATCAAACAAGCCCGCCCGGGTCATGTAGACCTTTCCGGACCCGCCTTCCTCGGCAGGCGTGCCGTAGACACGCACGGTTCCTGATCTTTCCGCTATCGCTAGCGATTTCGCGAGACCCACGGCGGCGGCAACCGACGCAGCACCGAAAAGGTTATGTCCGCACGCATGGCCGGCCGCTTCATCCGCAAGGATTTCCCGCTTGGGACTTGCAGCTTGCGACATTCCCGGTAACGCGTCGAATTCAGCAAGAATCCCGATCACCGGGCTTCCTCTTCCCGCCGACGCCACAAATGCGGTCGGCAATCCGGCACTTCGACGTTCGATCGAAAACCCGTTGGACGTTAGATAATCGCCCAACACCGTCGAGCTCACGTTTTCTAGGTAACCGAGTTCTGCTTCGTGCCAGAGCTTATCTGCGATCTCGACCACGGCCGTTCTCTGTCCCTCAACGACTTTCTCGATCGTCGTCAGATCGGCAAACGATAAAACACCTGCTATCGATGCCGACAGCACTAGCCCAAGCCGCCAATTGCGCACAATTATCCTCCCTTGGAGCTGATCTCGGCCGATACGCTAACCGGGATCGTGTGGCCACGAATGGCTGCAGATCTATTGACCCGCAATCTTCGCAGGATTCCGACTAACATATCAAAATCAAGGACCAGCCGATGCCTCCACAGCCGTCCACGTGACAGATCATCAACGCTCTCAACGAACAAGCGGTTCGCGTAAATCAGCGTTATGATCAAATGATCAAGTTCGTCAGGTTTAGACCTTGGAAAAACTAACCGAGCAGCAACGCGCTAGCTGGAACGTCGACGGTTATTTAAAACTCGAACAGGTACTCACCACCGATGAGGTCTCGTTCTTCAACGACGAGCTCGATCGCATCCGACAAGAACCTGGTTGGGAGCCGGTGCGAGATCCCAAGATGCCCATCGGTCACTACGGTTGGCTCCCTCACGCGGACAACCTCAGCCCCGACGGTTTCATGGACCGGCGAGATCTGCTGCCCTACGGAAAGGCGTTCGTCGATTTAGTTGACCGCGCGCCTATCTTCGATCTCGTCGTCGATATCATGGGGCCAAATATTCTTCTCAGCATGACCCAGGCGATTGTACGAGCATCCCGAGACAAATTTCCGGGATACACGCATACCGACGGCGGTGAAGGATTACGTCAAATCCGGGTGACAGAGACGAGCCTGCCGCTGGCAGTGAAAGCAATGTATTTACTGACGGACGTGGAAGAACCCGACTCGGGTAATCTGACCGTCTTTCCTGGGAGCCATATGCGACCTTTCCCTTTTGACGCGAACCCGCCAGTCACTCCTTATTCTCCCGGAGCAGCTCAACTAAACGGAAAAGCCGGCGATTGCTTCCTCTTTTCGCATGCCCTGTGGCACGGCCCCTCGCAGAATCGCTCTGAAAATTCTAGAAAAACCTTGTTGTACAACTACTGCCAGCTTTTCCTTCGCCAGTACGATTTCGAAGTGACCCCGAAGATCAAAGAGCAATGCACTCCTCGGCAACTCCGATTAATGGGGGATCTCGGTTACGACTTTCGCCCCGGCTCGTATTTTTACGTCCCTCTCGATCAATCCGAGATCATCAGCAGCAACTAGACCGATCGAGGCGCGCCGTCAATGGCACAGATGGGCAGCTTTATTGGAAATGCTGACCCCACGACGGCCAAGACGTAGAGGATTCCGATCGTGCCCATTCGTACAGTAGCCCAGAGAAATGCCGGTGGCGGGATCAGCCCATGCAATTTGGCCACCTGCCCCGCCATGACCAAAAGCGAGCTCTGAATTCAAATGGCCGAATCCTCGGAAATTTCGTGCTTCGTCACCTGCTACCACAATCCCCATCGCTCGATTGACGGGCCGATCAAACAGCATGTCGCGATAGTCCCCACTAATGACCGTTCGAGCCATCGACAGAGTGTTGTCCTGCCAAACAACCGGTCCGCCCACGCGACTACCTTGCAACAATCCCTGGTAGAAGAGCGCCAACGCTGCCGCCGTCATGATGCCACCTCCACCAGGAATGCCCACGGCACGTACGTCAGGACGATCGAAACTTAGGATAGCGTCCTCAGTAACCTCGGTAACGGGGGGTTCAGGCATCCCCAATTTCGCGTAATCCTCGCTGGTCATTGCTTCGCCCACGTGCATCTGCGGCGCTACTCGGTAATTTTCCGCATCGGGTAGTCCGATATAACAATCTGCAAGATCCAACGGCTCGATTATTTTCTGGCGAACGAAGGTTGGAAAATCGATCCCACTTTTTCGTTCAATGATTTCTGCTATTACCCACATCGACGAGGTTGGGTGGTATTCAAAGCGTTCTCCCGGCGCCGAATTGAGTCGCCATGCAGAGAAACGCGAAAGCCGTCGGTTTCGGTCGTTCCAATCCGTTGGTCGAAACGGAGCGTGCGGAAATCCCGCCGTGTGCAAGAAAAGTTGGTCGACGGTAATGGTCTCCTTACCGTTCGTGCCAAATTCCGGGACGATGTCAGCCACCGTCTCACGAACGTCAAGATCTCCCGATTCCATGAGTAACCATGCCGCCGCCGAGGTAAATGCTTTGGTTGATGAAAAGACGCAATAAAGAGTTTCGTTGGTAGCCTCACCAAACGTTTCGAAATAGGCGAGCCTCCCGTGTCGAGCAACGGCGATCTGGGCAGACGGCAAAACCCCTTCCGCTACTTCACGTTCGGCGCGGTCTCGCAAAGGCTTGAGTTTCTCTGGATCGATTCCTAATTCGGCAGGAGTTACCGTGGTTTCGTCAGTGGATGTCATCGAGTTTCTCCATCTCGTCGATCGTTCTCGCCGGCCGATCAGTATAGCTCGTTAGCGGTGATAGAATCGGCCGTTAGCGCTTGTGTGAAGGACCAACATGGATACCCGCAGTGGTTTCGCCGAGGCTGTCGGTAATACACCCCTCATTCGCCTGAAGACGCTTTCGGAAGAGACCGGTTGCGAAATTCTTGGTAAAGCCGAATTCATGAACCCAGGTGGTTCGGTCAAGGACCGTGCCGCCCTATGGATGATTTCAGAAGCAGAAAAGAACGGTCAATTGTTGCCTGGTGGCACCGTAGTCGAAGGAACCGCTGGTAATACCGGTATTGGGATCGCCCACATCTGCAATGCTCGAGGTTATCCATGCATCATTTATATGCCCGACAATCAATCGCCCGAAAAGATCGAAATTCTAGAAACACTCGGGGCCGAAGTACGCGTCGTACCGACCGTACCGTACAAAGACGAGATGAATTACCAGAAGCAGGCCGGGCGATTTGCAGAATCCCTTGACGGCGCCGTATGGGCAAATCAATTCGACAACACGGCGAACCGGCTTGCGCACTACGAGTCAACGGGGCCCGAAATCTGGCGACAAACGGACGGCAAGGTGGACGCCTTTGTCTGTGCGGTCGGAACCGGCGGCACCCTCGCTGGCGTCTCGCAGTACCTTAAGGAACAAAATCCTTCCGTACAGCTCGTTCTGTCCGACTGCATGGGGAGCGCGCTATACAACTACGTCACCAACGGCGAAACCGTTATGAGTCCGGGACCATCAATCACCGAAGGCATCGGAAATAGCAGAGTGACAGACAACTTGAGCGGCGCACAGATTGACTGGGCGTTGCAGGTTACAGATCAAGACATGGTC
>JAKUTI010000088.1:0-3027 GCA_022448765.1 Pseudomonadales bacterium | reverse complement strand
ATGGTCGATATGGTTTATCGCTTACTGCACCACGAGGGCTGGTTTCTCGGCTCAAGTACCGGTATCAACGTTTGCGGTGCTGCCGCCGTGGCTCAGAAGCTCGGACCGGGACATACCATCGTGACCGTGCTCTGTGACGGCGGTGGCAAGTACCAGTCTCGGCTCTTCAATAAGTCCTTTTTGGAGGAACAAGGTCTCCGCACTAGCTAACAGTAATCAGCTGCGTCCCACAAACATTCTGTCAGATACCTTTGAACGTCACCTCGCGCTTTTCGACAAATGCTTTCGCAGCTTCTTTGTGATCTTCCGAGAGGCCAGCATGAATGTGATGGGTCGCCTCGATGTCTAGACACTCACCTAACTCAGCGCCCATGGCCGCCCGGTTAAAGTTTTCCTTCATGTATCGGTAGGCTATAGGAGGTCCATCCGCAAGCCGACGTGCCATCGCCATGGTCGCTTCTTCCAGTTCTTCGTCAGCAAACACGTGATTGGCGATGCCCAAAGCGAGACACTCGTCGGCACCAACGCGATCCGAAAGATAATAAAGTTCACGGGCTTTGCCGGGTCCCACTAAATGATGAAGGAACCAACTGCCACCGTAATCTCCGCTAAAGCCCACTCTGGCGAACGCCGTGGTAATAAACGCACTCGCGGCCATGGTCCGCATATCGGCAGCCAGGGCGATCGAAAGTCCCGCGCCAGCCGCTGGCCCAGGAATCATGGCGATCACCGGTTTCGGCATAGTATAAATTCGACCCGCTGTCTTTCGATGATCCTGGCGCTGTTCATATATTTGTTCGTCTAAGGTGCCGTCTTCATCGCGTCCCGCTGCCATTTGTTTTACGTCTCCGCCGGCGGAAAACGCGCCACCCGCGCCTGTCACCACAACCGACCGGACACTTCGAGCCCGGGCCGCATAATCAAGCGCAATGCCCAATCCAGCCTTCATTGGATCGGTAATCGCGTTACGGGCTTGTGGTCGGTTGAGGGTAATCACCGCAATACCGTCAGTTTCATAAGCCAAACACTCTTCAGTACCTGTGTCGATGTGAGTTCGAGACATATGTCAATCTCCTTCAGTGAATCGTTACGCGAGCCGTTGGAACCGGCAAACCTGCCACATCGCTTCGGCATCGATAAATACCGCCCTCGCGATCCCCATCGCTACCGTCAGATCCCGACACGATGTAGAGATCCCTCAGGTCGTCGCCGCCAAAACAAACGCTTGTACACATGGGAACGGGAATCGTTACTTCTTGCCGCAGTGAACCATCAGGCTCGTATACACCCACACCTGAACCGCCAGCTAAAGCTACCCAGACCGCACCGTCCTCCGAGACCACTAATCCATCGGGGACCCCTGTCTGGGTGGTGGCAAAAACTTCTCGTTCGCCCAATGTTCCATCGGCGTCAACCGAATAACAAAAGACGCACTGGCGTCTCGAATCCGAGTGATAAAGTGTCGACGCATCTGGGGAGAACGCCAATCCATTTGTCAGACGCACGTCAGTGGCCACTACTTGTATTGAGCCGTCTAAATCGATGAGATGGAGATTACCGGACTTCGGTGCAATACCTTCGTCAAACACCGCACTTCCTAACGAACCCGCGTAGATGCGTCCCGCGGCATCGGCCGTTAGATCGTTGTACCCAACATTGTCCTGTTCGGGATTTCGATCGAGTAGGACATGCGTCTCGTTAAGACCATCAAATCCCTTAAACGCGATGTTGCGGCCGCTGACCACTAGCCCACCGTCCGCGTGCAAACACATTCCGCCGATTCCTTTGCGATGCGGGAAAACAACTTCGGTGCTGTCGTCGGGCTTCAACAGGTAGACTCCGCCGCCGTGGACATCGCTGAAAAAAAGCCCGCGTTGAGGATCCCATACTGGTCCCTCGACCAAGCCGAAGCCACGGACCAACTCTTCCATTACGTCCTCCTAGGTCTGGTCGCTAGCGTGAGCGTGGACGGCCAACAACCGGGATAACACAACGACCCTCGCTATTTATTGTCGAACGAATTCCTCGTCGACACGCATATCAAGTGCCGCGTCAAAAAGTGCGCGAGCATAATCCGTGCTAGGGGTCTCGAAGACCTCCCGAGCTGGCCCCTGCTCCACAATCTCGCCATCCCGCATGACGATGAGCCAATTTGCAAGGGCACGTACCACCTTAAGATCGTGGCTAACAAACAAGTAACCAAGTTCGTGTTTCGCTTGCAGGTCCCTCAACAAATCCACGATCTGAGCCTGAACCGACATATCGAGAGCCGATGTGGGTTCATCCAGAACGACAAATTTCGGTCGCAATACCATTGCCCTCGCAATCGAGATTCGTTGACGTTGACCACCCGAGAACTCGTGCGGGTATCGATCCATCATCTCCGCTTCAAGGCCCACTTCGTTCAACACTTCCGCGACGCGTTCGCGACGCTGATCACTTCCGACTTCGGGCTCGTGCACGCGTAGCCCTTCCTCAACAATGTTTTGTACTGTCATCCGCGGAGACAAACTGCCGTAAGGATCCTGAAAGACAATCTGCATGTCTCGACGCAAGGAGATCAACGATTTTCTCTTGGTATCGTGAATGTCATTCCCGTTGAAACGAACTTGCCCCTCACTCTGCAACAACCTCAGCATCGCGAGACCCAACGTCGTCTTGCCCGATCCCGACTCGCCCACCACTCCGACGGTCTGTCCCGCTCGGACGACAACGTCGACGTTATCCACCGCCTTGAAAAACCTTTTCCCGAACCATCCCTTATTGACCTGATAGTTGACGGTCAAATCGCGCGCTTCTGCTACCACAGGCGGGGATCCTTCGGCGGGAGCAGGTTCGCCTTTGGGCTCGGCGGCAAGCAAATGACGCGTGTATTCGTGGGTCGGACGTTCAAAAATTTCCTCCCGTGACCCACGTTCAACGATCTCGCCCTCAGTCATCACGCAAATGCGATCCGCCATGGTGCGAACGATACCGAGGTCGTGAGTAATCAGCATCAGAGCCATACCCATCTCGGTTTGAATGTCT
>JAKUTI010000087.1 GCA_022448765.1 Pseudomonadales bacterium | reverse complement strand
GACCAAATGGTTGGCTTCATTCGGCGCTGAGGTCATACGCATCGAGGACCCCGTACGCGAAGGCCGTTGGGATATTCTGCGTGGCACCCCCCCGTTTATCGATGATCGACGCGGCATCGACCTTGGTGGCGCATTCAATAACCACAACACCGATAAGTTGGGTATCACGCTTAATCTTCGTGACGAAAAAGCAAAAGAAATTCTAGCTGAGCTCGTTCGCGTATCGGATGTCGTGACCGAAAACTTTGCCAAGGGCGTACTCGAAAAATGGGGTTTTGGGTACAACCAACTCAAGGGCATCAAACCGGACATTGTCTACGTTTCCAATTGTGGCTTCGGCCATGTCGGACCCTATAGTGACTTTCGAACCTGGGGCCCCATTGTCCAGGCCGTCTCAGGTCTTACATTTAGCTCTGGACTGCCCGGTTTAGAACCCGCCGGCTGGGGTTATTCATTTATGGATCACACCGGCGCTTACTACATGGCTATGGCCATCATGTTGGCTTTATTGCACCGTCAAAGGACGGGCGAGGGCCAGTGGGTCGATCTGGCGTGTTCAGAATCGGCGTTATCGCTCCACGGGCCCGCACTGCTGGATTGGACCGTGAACGCCAATCCCATGCGGCGAGAAGGTTCGCCACACTCCAACCGTAACCAATGGCCGCCCATGGCACCCCACGGAATTTACCCCACCCTGGGCGACGATGAATGGGTAGCAATCGCCTGCCGCAACGAATCGGATTGGGATTCGTTGTGTTCCGTCATTCAACGTCCTTGGTTGAAGAAAGAAACATTCGCAACGCTCAAGAACCGTCTCACGAATCAAAACGAGCTTGATCAACAACTGGGTGGCTGGACCAAAGACCAAACAAAGCACGAGGTCGAGACCGCTCTCCAAGACGTTCAAGTTCCTGTAGCCGCCGTCCTTACACCCGAAGAACGCATCGATCGCGACCCGGCGACCGGATCGTTTGGACTCTGGCCGAGTGTTCGTCATCGCAAAATGGGCGAGGTTCGAGTCGACGGTCAACCCGTGCATTTCTCAAAAACTGACTGGGAGATGACTCACGGCGCACCGTGTCTCTCCGAGCACACCATGGATGTGCTCACGCGCATTCTCGGGTATAGCGAGGACGAGGTCACTCAATTCGCCTCGGAGGGGGTGGTATGACGGCCCTTAGCGGTTTGCGGGTCGTCGAACTGGCCAATGAGCGCATCGCATTCGCCGGCAAGTTGATGGCGGATATGGGCGCTGACCTCATTTTGGTCGAACCTCCCGGGGGGGATCCAAGCCGAGACTACCCGCCATTTCTCGACAACAAACCCGGGCCCAACCGCAGCTTGTACTGGTGGCATTACCACACCAGCAAGCGCGCCATGGTCCTCGACTTAGAAGACCCCGACGGTGCCAAGACTTTTCGAAAGCTGATTGCAAAAACGGATGTTCTGATCGAAGCAGAACCGCGCGATCGACTCGCGAATTTGCAGCTTGATTACGCCAACTTGTCCGAAATCAAACCCGATCTTATCCACATCGCGGTCACGACCCACGGTCGAAACGATCCACGGAGTGATCTGCCCGCAACGGACCTCACTATCATGGCCACATCAGGACCTCCCTGGAGTTGCGGTTACGACGACCACTCACTCCCGCCGATTCGAGGTCCGTTACAGGGTTATCAGACAGCGTCTCACTTCGCCTACATGTCGGCACTGACCGCCCTACTCCATCGCGGCGTATCGGGGGACGGGCAGTTCATTGACGTGTCCATGACTGCCGCCTCGAACGTATCGACCGAAGCCGCGACTTACTCTTGGCTTGTGGCGCAAAAGACCGTACAGCGCCAAACCGGTCGCCATGCATCCGTTAGTCCATCGGGCGAAACCCAGCAACTATGTGCCGACGGGCGCTACGCGAATACCGGCGTTCCGCCCCGATTTCCTCACGAATACAAGGCATTGTTTGAGTGGCTTAAGAGTCTGGGGCTTGAAGACCGACTTCCAGAAGCGGTCTTTCTCGAAATGGGCGCTGAGTGGGAAGGGCCATTCGATCTATCGCTCATCGGTCAAGACGATGCCATCACGGCCATTTTTGGAGCCGGGCGAGCAGCTCTGCAGCTGATCGCGTCAAGCGTTTCAGCTCAAGACTTTTTTCTCGGTTGCCAAGGCGTCGGGCTCGCCGTCGGCCCGGTCAATTCGCCCGAAGAAGCATTCGAAGATGAGCACTTCAAAGCACGCGGTTTCCACGTCGAGGTGAATCATGACGAGATCGAACGAACCATCACCTACCCCGGAGCGCCTTATCGTTTCGAAAAAACGCCGTGGTCGATCTATCGGCGAGCGCCAACACTCAATGAACATACCGACGAAGTACTCGCCGATCTCGATCCATGACCCTTTTTCTGCATTCAACAACTAAGCTTGGTTAGATCGCCCTGCCCTGACTTCAAACAAACTAGCGATTAACGCCGATACGTGATGGTTCCCGCCAATGCCGTCATCGCCACATCGTCACTTGAAATCCGCACGCGGGCTTCGGACCAGGGCCGCGCGAGTAAACAAAGATCTGCCGTTTGACCCGGTGCGATCCGTCGTGGCGGACCACCCGGCGTTTCCGCCGAAGACGTGAACATCGCAAGCGCTTGTTCCGGCGTGAGTTTTTCCTGGACACCAATGACCTTGCCCGACGCGGTTTTACGATGAACGGCCGCGCGCATAGCGGCCCATGGATCAGCGCCCCCGAACGGCGCATCGGTCCCACCACCCAATGGGATTCCCGCGTCAAGAAAACTTTTGCCGCGATAAAGAGATTCGAATTGCTGCGCGTCAACGTCCTTCAAATACTGATCACCACGTTCAACTACGAAGTTAGGCTGGGTCACGACGCAGATTCCCGCCCTCTGCATCAAGTCCAACGCTGATTCGTCCACGACCGAGGCGTGTTCAATTCGATCGCCCGATAACGAACCTACCTCAATGAGTGCGGATAACGCGTAAACAAGCTCCGTACGGGTCACACAGTGTACGGCGATCGGCCGGCCACACTCGTGCGCGACACGGATGCGTTCTTGAAATACGTCAATTTCAGGCAGCGCATAATCATCGAGCATGATCTTCAGTGAACCATGACCCAAGTCCTCATTCCCCATCAGTCGCACCGACTGGCTCGTATCGACATCCAACCAAAGACGTTCTACCTCGGCGTCATTCGAAGCTGTCGCGTCCGTGATACCGGTAACGCCATAGCCAGCGAGTTGTCGAGATGTGTCAGCAACCTCCGCCAAATGATTGGCCGCTGAGCGAAGGCGTTCCCGGATCCACTCGTCCTTGCGGAATAACTGACCATTACTCTCGTTCACGCTTAGCATCTGAAGCGCTATCGAATTTAAAAACCACATCTTCCCTGATCGGTGTTGGATCCGAATCGGTCGTTCCGACACCATGGCATCGAGCGTGTGCCGGTCGAGCATCCCGGCCACGGATTCGTGATATCCGACCCCCCGAATCCATCCGTCAGCTGAATCTTCAGCATGCCGAAGAACCGCCGCCAACGTCTCTTCGTCGGCCACGTCTGGCGGGCCACAACGAACCGATCGCCGCGACGCCGCAAGCGCAAATAGATGCACATGGTGATCGTGCAAACCTGGCAGTAGGACCCCGCCATCCGCATCAATGGTCTCGGCGTCCGGATGCGCGAGATTTCGTCCGATATCGCGAACCTTGCCGTCGCTACATAACACGTCCAGATTATGCTGACCCGATACTTCGGTATTACGTATCA
The DNA here is from genome assembly GCA_022448765.1 of Pseudomonadales bacterium. GTDB lineage: Bacteria > Pseudomonadota > Gammaproteobacteria > Pseudomonadales > Azotimanducaceae > UBA11889. The sequence goes on along the minus strand of JAKUTI010000087.1, from coordinate 6,633 downwards.
ACAACATCGACAACCCCGTATTCCTGCCAACGCGCAACCGGACATCATCGCGCGGCGACTCGACCCATGCGCTGATCGTGGTCCGGAATATCCGATCTGCAGCCTCGTTTGTGCATAATCACCGTTCCCCGCCACCGACAAAGGTGCACCGTTGAAAGAGCCCATGTTGCTGTCCGAGCTTAGCGAGCGATTGTACTCGGCTGCTTCGGCGGAAGAATTTTCTGTGTTTTTTGACAATCCTTTCGTGCTGGTTGAAGTCGACGGGTCCGTCCCGCTACCCCCAAATCTTCCCCCGTGCCCCGTCATCGCCATTACCGACGATCCCACTCCACCGCCACTCGCGGACGTGGTTGTCTCGAGTAGAGAACAAGCTCGGGCAATTGAACGGGCGGTTTCAAACAATCCAATAGCCTCCGCGGTCTTAGTCCAGTTGCTCCGCTACAACGAGGGCATCAGTGTCTCGCAACGGCTCGTCGCCGAGTCTCTAGCCTATTCGACTTTACAACACGGTAGCGAGTTTCAGCGCTGGATTCACTCGCGCGAACAGCGCAAACCGTCAACAACCCGTGACGAACCCGCGGTGACCGTCGAACGTATCAACGACGAACTATTCCTAACATTGAACCGACCCGAAAAACGCAACGCGTACAGTGCTGAGATGCGGGATGCCTTGTGCGATGGTTTGTCCTTGCTATCGCTCGATAGCGGAATACGCAGAGCGCTATTACGGGGAACAGGATCGTGCTTCAGTGCCGGTGGCGATCTCAGCGAATTTGGCGAAGCTACCGATGCGGGTCTCGCGCACGTGTCTCGAATCGCTCGCAGTGCCGGCAGTTTAATGGCAAGTGTCCACGACCGTATCGAGGTACACCTGCACGGAGCTTGTATAGGCGCAGGAATCGAATTACCCGCATTCGCCCATCATGTGCTTGCACGCCCAGACGCTTTCTTTCAATTGCCAGAGGTCTCCATGGGACTGGTCCCAGGTGCGGGCGGCACCGCCAGCATTCTTCCGCGAATCGGTCGCCATCGCATGGCAGCTTGGGCGTTGACCGGTGCGCGGGTCGACGCCGAAACCGCCCTGGCATGGGGATTGGTCGACGAGATTCGTGAGTAACTGACGAACACAATGGATCGCGTGCTTGAAATCGGTGGTTTTGCAGCCGGCTATTGCGGTCGGCTTTTTGCACAATCCGGGTACGACGTCGTCCGGGTCGAATCACAACCCGCGTCGCCCGGCTGGGTGAGTCAAACCGCCTCTGACTTCTACCTGCACGCCGGCAAGCGCCGCCTCATCACCAGCGATCCTGGGTTGATCGCTAAACTCGCAGCCGAAGCGGACGTCGTTATTGCTGAGGCCGCGACTGCAGATGCACTTGCGGCGCTAGGGTTCAGTGCGTGGCAGACGCCGGTCAAGGTTTCGATAACGCCTTTTGGCACGACGGGCCCAAAGCGCAATTGGCAAGCCACCTCCAGCGTGATCTTAGCAATGGGGGGGTATACAAACTTAATGGGAGATCCAGATCGCGCACCCCTTACATTGCCCGGGCACTATCCAGAATTCCAAAGTGGCGCGTTCGCCTACACAGCGGCCAACGCATGTCGAATCGCAAAGCAGAAAAACACGATCGACATCGGCATGCTCGAGGTGGTGATGGCACTGAGTCAGTTCACCACGGTGATGTGGCACTGCGCCAAGACGATTCGATCAAGGCATGGCAACGACTTCTGGACCGTCGTACCGACCAACTTATTCCGGTGTGTGGACGGTTGGGCATACCTCAACATCGTTCCAACCTTCTGGGACGCTTTCGCCGTTTTTTTGAAGCGACCCGAACTACTAATCGATCAGCGTTTCAAAAGTAACGACCTTCGGTCGCAGAACCGGGACGCTCTGCAGACCATCATCGCAGATACGATTGTGCAGATGACCCGGTCGGAGATCGAACAACGCGCCACCGAATGTCGAGTTCCTATTGGCGTGGTACAAACCCTATCCGAAGTATTAGACGATCCCCACCTTAGCCAACGCGAGTTTTGGCAGTCCGTCACCAACGGACACTCGAGCGTCCAATCGCCGCGGACCGCGTGGAAAATCCACGGGGATTCTCTTACTAAGCTTGAGCTTAACGACCCCGAATCGGCTCATGGCTAAAGGACCATTAAACGGGATCCGCATCCTGGATCTCACGCACGTGTGGGCGGGACCCCTCGCGACTCGCATCCTCGCCGACTTGGGTGCAGATGTCGTGAAGATTGAATCACCCACGGGTCGAGGGCCCCGCAGCTACGGACAAGCGTCGCCAATCGGTGGTTGGATCGGTGGTGCTCCTGGAGACGAGCCATACAACGTCAATGCCGTGTTCGTAAAATTACAGCGCAACAAGAAAAGTGTCGCCGTAGACCTCAAGACCACTGCGGGGCGCGCAACGTTTCTAGAGCTCGTGAAAAAGGCCGACGTGGTGATGGAAAATTTCAGCGTGCGGGCGATGCCTTCACTGCGTCTCGATTACGAGAAGCTCGCCGAAGCGAACCCGAAAATCATTTACGTGAGCATGCCCGGATACGGCATGGACGGACCCTACAGAAATCGCGTAGCTTTCGGACCGTCGGTCGAACCGCTTTCCGGACTGACCGACGTCATGGGGTACGGGCCCGATGAACCTCGTAACACTGCGATGGCGCTGCCGGACCCGATCACCGCTCTCAACGCAACATCAGCCGTCGTAACGGCGCTTCGACGGCGCCAGCAAACCGGACATGGCGCGCTGGTCGAAACGTCCCTACACGAAGGAGCCACAGCCTTTTGCGGTCCCTGGCTGATCGAGAATCAGTTAGGTGGATCGGTAGAGAGGCTCGGTAATCGTCATCCCAACATGGCGCCCTGCGGTATTTACCGTTGCGCTGGAACCGACGACTGGGTAGCCATCGCGTGTCGGGACGATCGGGATTGGCAAGCGATCTGCGCGACAATCCCGGGAACCCTTGATGCAACTGCCGGTTTCGACGAACGCGTCCAGGCACATCACACAATTGATCAGCAAGTCGAAACATGGACACGGCACTACAGTAAGAACGATGCGGCAGCCATTCTCCAAGAAGCAAATATCCCCGCTGGACCCGTGAACACCACCCCCGACATGACATCCGACCCACAGACCATCGCTCGCAATTTTTTCGTGTCGATCGAGCCTGGACCCACCCCCATTCCCGGGAATCCAATCAAAATGAACGAGGTGTCGAGCGCCGACTGGTCGCCCTGCCCAAGGTTGGGCGAAAACAATCACGCAATATTAAGCGAGTGGCTGGATTACTCGAACGAAGACATTCGTGAGCTCGAAAGTTCGGGGGTTATCGTCGATCGTCCTCCCAACTGATCGATCAGCTACGCTAGTCTCTCTTTGACGACCCGACGCAGTAATTTCCCCGTCTCGTTGTAAGGCAGCTCGTCCCAGAATTCGAGCCGCTCTGGTACGCGAGACGAACGCATACGTTCTTTGACCCAGGCTTGCAGCTCTGCCGCCGTCACCGCATCCGAAATCACGAGAGCGGCAACCACGGCTTCACCCCATTCTTCGCTTGGGATACCTACCACCGCTGCGTCACTGACCGCGGGATGCTCGAGCAGGACGTCCTCGATTTCACCCGGGGACATGTTTTCGCCGCCACGTACAATGACGTCATCTGCCCGTCCATCAATAAACAAAAAGCCTTCGCCGTCAACGAAACCAGCATCTCGGGTAGGGAACCAGCCATCGCTATCGACAACGCTCCCGCGTCCTTCGTACTCTCCCGAGACCTGCTCACCTCGCACATAAATCTCGCCCCGCTCACCGGTAGGTTGCAAGGCTCCTTCGTCGTCCCGGATTTCCAGTTCAATGCCAGGCAACGGAACACCTACCGAAACCAACCGACGTCGGACGCTCTCGTCATTGCTCGCTGCCGCTAGACGGTGCTCATCCGGCCCGAGAACGGTAATGGTCGAACTGGTCTCGGTGAGGCCATAGGCATTTGTAAAATCGGTTTCAGGAAACAACTCCATCGCGCGCTGAATCACGGAGAGCGGCATTTTCCCACCGCCGTATGATAGCGACTGAAGGTGCGGCATATTGGCGTTGGTCGCGTCACCAAGCTCATCGACAATACGCGAGAGCATGGTCGGGACCACGAAAGCCGTCGTGATTTTTTCGTCGCGCGCCAATTGAACCCATTTATCTGCACGAAAGTTTGCAAGTTGCACGACTCTTCGACCCGAATAAACCGAGCTTAAGACAGCGGCTATCCCAGCAATATGGTAGGGCGGAACGCACACGAGAGCCGCCTCTTCCTCGTCGGCTCCCATAAACTCCACAGATCCAAGAATGTACGATACCAAGTGTTTCTGTCGCAGTACGGCAGCCTTTGGTGCCCCTGTTGTTCCACTGGTGAAGAGTAGAACCGCGGTATCATCAGGGTCCATCGACCACGCATCCGTCGGTTCGCCAGGTTCGCGAGCCAGCTCGACAAAATCTGAACGAGACGATACTTCGACCCCCTCCCGACCGTCGAACCCGGCAACCCGCTCCGGTTCCGTCACCAAGTACGCGGGAGTGATCCGCTCAAGAAGGCTCTCGATTTCTGGATCGGTCAGACGATAGTTAAGAGGGACATAGGGGATACCAGCCCACCCGCTTGCAAATAACCCGATGGGGATTCCGATATTGGAGACATCCAACATCGCAAAACGCTCGGCACGAGTATCTCGTAGAACCGCGGCCATCTTGCCCGCGGCATCAAAGAGCTCTTGATAACTAACCGATGCGCCAACCTCTGGATCAACAAACGCCACACGGTCGGGGCAACCCGAAGAGGCCATCTCCAACAGCATCATGATGTTCATGTTCGGTCCCTCTCCCTCTCTTCACCGTACTTTCGACGCCGCTTCGATTGGACCTTTACGAATGAACGGCCGCGACGTTTGCTAGTCTGTCTTCGGCAACTTCTTCGCATCCTTGACCTTCAGCACTTCGCCACCAGCCGATAGCGAACCGTCACCAGGTTTCACACACAAAAGTTCAAGGCCTCCGTCTTCATTGACGTAACGTTTGCCCAATGCCGTGCCTTCCGCATAGTCGGCATCGACACTGCCACCGGCATTGCCTTCTCCGTCCGTCATTGTTGCACCACCACACTGCAACTCGATGTCCTCATCTGGCGCCGCAATGACCATAATTTCTGTTGCACAGACCGTACTTTTTAACCGTTGACCTGCCGATAAGGCTGCCATCTCATCTACCCCTATCCGTCGCTTGACCCGAGATTGTACAAAATCAATTGTCTCCGAGCAGCGCAAATCAACATCACTTGTTTCTCAGCTTCGGCGTGATTACGCACGTTTTCGATTTCCGCAGCGTCAAAACCTAGCGCAGCCATCACCTCTTCGGTATGTTCCCCCAATGGCGGAGGCGGACTGGTAGGGGTCTCACTGAATGCCATAAGCGTCCGCGGCCAGAGTATTATTGACTCCCCGGTGGTATCGACTCGCATCACCCATCCGCGGCTCAACCTTGATGACATCGGTTCCCATGGCACTGAAGAAAAAACCCACGGCTGGGCCTTGAATCGCCACAGCTAGCTCTACGACGCGTGTTCCCTCCAGCGGACCCGGCATTCGCACACCCCCATAAATTCAATCGCTGAGTGTATGATTTATTGCCTATGACGAGTCAAGTTGTTCAATACATGGCGCGCACGCGCGCGTATTACGAAGCCCAGGGATTTGAGATCCCATACACGTGGGCACAATTTGACGATATCCCGTTTACGCCACTCGCACTTCCTCTTAGAGAGTCCACTGTTGCCCTAATCACCACGGCAGCACTCTATGATCGCCACGCTGACGATGTTCGCGAAGTCGCATCACAAACGACGGCGGAAATACCCGCAAAGCTTTTTGCCAACGACCTTTCCTGGGACAGGCAGGCCACGCACTTAAACGATCTTGGTTCGTACTTCCCATTAAAAGTGCTGCAAAAATTGGAGCGAGAAGATCGGATCGGTTCGATCTGCACCAATTTTTATTGCGCACCAACCGAATACAGTCACCGCCGAACGACGGAAGTGGATGCCCCCGAAATCCTTGATCGGTGTCGCCAAGACAAGGCCGATATCGCGCTTCTTGTGCCTTTATGACCCGTCTGCCATCAAACCGTGTGTTTGATAGCGAGGCACCTTGAAGCGAGTGGAATTCCAACCATCATCCTAGGCTCCGCGCGAGATATCGTTGAACATTGCGGCGTACCCCGGTTCCTATTCACCGATTTCCCTCTTGGTAACCCATGCGGTAAGCCTTACGACCTAGCGATGCAGCGCTCCATCGTGTCGCACTGCTTCGATGTGCTAGAAGACGCTAGCGGGCCAGGTTCAACCGTCGTCAGTCCAATCGAGTGGGACGGTGACCAATCCTGGCGCGATCGCTACCTGGAGGTGCGCGAGGAAGATCGAGCGAAGCTTCGACTCAGAGGCGAAGAAAGGAAAGCCGATAGGAAAGCTCTGAGGGCAGCGGGGAGAGTCAGGCCCGAATAGTGCCTTACAAAAGATGCGCCACCGCGTCTCGTTCTTCGATTAATTCATTCTCCGTAGCCATCATTTTTT